>NZ_JAPVLS010000059.1:0-63158 GCF_027158125.1 Streptomyces sp. H39-C1 | reverse complement strand
ATCCGGACCCGGCTGGTGATCAGCGCGGCGCAGCCGGGGGTGCCGGGCAGCAGCGGCCGGACCTGGGCGGCGTCGTGGGCGTTGTCGAGCAGCGCGAGCACCCGGCGGCCGTCCAGGGTGGAGCGGTAGAGCGCGGCGCGGTCGGCGAGCGAGTCCGGGATCGCGCTGTCGGACAGGCCCAGCGCCCGCAGGAACGAGCCGAGGACGGCCTCGGGTTCCGCGGGCCGGGCGTCGGTGCCCTGGAGGTCGACGTAGAGCTGCCCGTCGGGGAACGCGTCGCGGGCCGCGTGGGCGACGTGGACCGCCAGCGTCGTCTTGCCGACGCCGCCGAGTCCGGCCAGCGCGGAGACGGCGATGAGCACCCCATTCTCCGCAGCGTTGGCAAGCTGGCTACTAAGTTCTCGCACGAATACCGCACGCCCTGTGTAGTCCGGCACAGTGCCGGGTAGTTGTGCTGGTCGTCCCTGTATCGATACCGGCTCATCCATTTGGGCGGAAATCCCAAGGTTACTGTCGGCCTCGAGGATGCGCTGATGGAGGTCGGAGAGTTCAGCCGAAGGGTCGACGCCGAGCTCGTCGGCGAGCAGCCGTCTGGTGTCGGCGTAGACACCGAGCGCCTCGGCCTGCCGGCCGCTGCGGTAGAGGGCGAGCATCAGCAGGCAGCGCAGCCGCTCGCGCAGCGGGTGTTCGGCGGAGAGCGCGGTCAGTTCCGAGACGGCCTCGGCGTGCGCGGCCAGCTCCAGGTCCAGCTCCAGGCGGGTCTCGATGACGGTCAGCCGCCACTCCTCCAGCCGGGTGCGCTGAGCCTCCGCGTACGGGCCCGGCAGCCCGGCCAGCGGCTCGCCGCTCCACATCCCCAGCGCCGTGGCGAGCAACTCGCGGGCGCGCGCCGGGTCGCCCGCGCCGCGGGCCTTCTCGGCCTCGGCGGCGAGGCGCTCCGCGACGGCGAAGTCCAGCCCGTCCGACGCCACATGCAAGGCGTAGCCGCCGGACTCGGTGACCAGCGCGTCCGCGCCGAGCGCCTTGCGCAGCCGGAAGGCGTACGAACGCAGCGCGGCCAGCGCGGTGGTGGGCGCCGTCTCACCCCACAGGGCGTCAAGGAGTTCCGACGCGGTCGCCGTCCGGCCGCCGCGCAGCAGCAACGCAGCTAGCAGCGCGCGCTGCTGCGGGGAACCGGTAACGATCGGCTGGTCATCTCTCCAAACGCGCACCGGACCGAGTACCGCGAACCGCAGGCCATCCGTGCGTATGGCGTTTCGAGGCTCGTCGCGCAACGCCAGGGCCATAGTTGCTTGACGCCGATGCACATGGGCTCGTTCTTCAAAAAGAGCGTGCTGAGCTTCGCGGACAGCCGCCGTGGCCGGCAACCCAGCCAAAGGCTCCCCTCGCCACAAAGCCAGGGCAGCATCAAACGCCGACTTAGCGCGGTGGAGATCACCGTTTTGTTGAGCAGCCACACCTTCTCTCGACGAATCACGGAACCGATCGAGGTCCGCAACTCCAGGCGCCAACTGCAACTCGTACCGAACATGGGCGGGCAACGGGTGACGGTGAGTGACGATCGTCGGCCCGTCGACACCACCATCAAGTGCCGCCAACGTCTTTCGAAGGTGGTGCAGTTGCACCTGCAGTGCTGTCTGAGCCGTCGAGGGCGGGCTTGACCCCCAGAGACCGGCGTGAAGCTCTGACGCGGAGAGCGAACGGTCTGGTGCGACTAGAAGCAGTGCGAGCAGAGCGCGCTGTTGCGGGGGACCGAGTGGCATCTGCTGGCCGTCCCGCCACGCCACCACATCTCCGAGGACGTTCACCTCCAAGCTCACTCGTCCCCCTGCCTCATCTCGGCGCCGACTTAACGAGGTTACCAGTACGCCTAAGCAGACGTTAAGTCACTCTCGGTATTCATAGCGCGTCAGTCGGTCGTTCACAATGCGAGCTGCGGCCCCTCTCCGAACTTCCCAGGTCAAGCGCCAGCAGCCTGCGCGGCGTTGATCGCCGACCGGCGCACGGTGTCCCAGCCCGCTCTTGAACTTGCCCTGGCCTGCGCCTTGTGCGAGGGCAGCTCATTTAGCGGTTGATTATCCGAGGGTGCCAAGATGCCACGCATATAGCGACGAGGGGCGTCTGGTCCATCTATCGCTGTGCCCGCGCGGTCCGGGGGTGGTATCCCGGGCCGCCGGGCGTATTTTGACGTCAACTCTGGCCCTAGCGTGGGGACTTCCGCTAGCGTTCTGCTCCAGCAACCGAACACGGCTGTGAGCGAGCCGGGCGCCCCTACCAAGCGCCTGTCACGGATCTCCCACCGGCGTGGACGGAACATCGGACCAGACGCCGTCGCTAGGAGTACCGCTCGCCATGAATGTTTCGGCTGCCTCCTCATCATCAACAGCCCCCGTCATCGTTACGTTGGCCTTCTTCGTCCTCGTGGCCTACCTGGTCAACGTGCTGCGCACTACGCAGCGCCCGGTCGGAGTGATCACAGCAATCGCCGGCCTCGTAGGAGCTCTTCCTGCGATTCTCTACGCCCTGCACTACGCCGCAAACACATGACCGACCCTGCCCCTGCCGATAACCTCATCCGCCCTGGTGGGAGCCGGTTTGCGGGTGCGCGCGATCACGGGTACCAGCGCGCAAAATGGGCCTCTCGCACGGTTGGTGACCGCCCCAGCATGATGATCGCGTGCTGTTGCGACGGGCTTTGCGCGTGCCGATAAATTATCCGCCCAGGTCACGGTCTTGATCGCCGATCTGCGGCTGTGCCTGCCCCTCACCCCAATCTCTTCACTGAACGGGGAATGGACCGGCATCATGATTTGTCGTGCTGCTGCGCCTGGCCTACCTCGCCGCGACCAACGCCTTCGCCTTCCTTCGCCTGCTGCCGATGAGCGACCGCGACAAGGACATCGAGATCCTTGCGCTCCGACACCAACTATTGGTTCTGCAGCGCCAGGTCGGCAGGCCCGCCTTCACCGAGACCGATCGCGCCATTCTCGCCGGTCTGCTCCATCACCTGCCGATGGACAAGCTCCGCCAGCTCCTGCTGCTTGTGCGTCCAGAAACTATCCTGCGATGGCACCGCAACCTGCTGAAACGGCGCCACGCTGCGACCTGCGCCCCCAAGCGGCGTGGACGCCCACCCACGATCGGCTCGATCCGCGCCCTGGTCCTGCGCCTCGCCCGCGAGAACTCCTCGTGGGGATATCGCCGCATCCACGGCGAACTCGCCGCGCTCGGAATCAAGGTCGCAGCCTCCACCGTCTGGGAGATCCTCAAGGAGCACGGCATCCCACCCGCTCCCGAACGCCAGAACATCACCTGGGCCGACTTCCTTCGCAATCAGGCCGACGCCCTGCTCGCCTGCGACTTCTTCGAAACCCGCACCCTGACCGGGGCGAGACTGTACGTCTTCGCGGTCATCGAGCACTCCACCCGGCGCATTCGGATCCTGGGCACAACGGCACACCCCACCGCTCAGTGGGTGGCCCAGCTCGGACGCAACCTCGTCATGGACCTCGAAGACGCAGGTAGCAAGGCCCGCTTCCTCATCCGCGACCGCGACTCCAAGTTCACGTCCGCCTTCGACGCGCTGCTGGCGGACGCCGGACTGAAGGTCGTCACCACCGGCATCCGGATGCCGCGTATTAACTCCATCATGGAGCGCTGGATCCAGACCTGCCGACACGAACTCCTAGACAGAACACTGATCTGGAACCAGAGCCACCTTCTCCACGCGCTCCGCGAGTTCGAAATCTTCTACAACGGGCATCGACCCCACCAGGCTCTCGGCCAAGCCGCTCCACTCCGAGCACTCCCCCACCCAAACAACGAACCAGCCCAGATCAGACGTCTCGAGGTCCATCGAAGAGATCGACTCGGAGGAACCCTCCACGAGTACCACCATGCCGCCTGACCAGGCCGGATGATTAATCGGCACCCACAGAGTTGGCGGCGGGGTCGACCCGAACGGCTGGACGCCTCCACGATCGGTATCGCCACGGTCCCGCGGGCATGGCCACCTGACGCAATCTGGCAATCAACACGCGTCGACAGCACAGAATCCGCAACCTCACAGCCACGCCTTCTACGATCCCTTCAACCGGCCTTTCGACCAGCCGAACAACCTCTGAGCAGGCCATCTACGCGAGCAACGGGAGTTTGAAACGCCCCTGGCCTGGCGACGTCCACCGTCCGCGGAGGCCGCTCTAGTCGGTGGCAGGCTTCCGTCGACGGAGCAAGACCAAGATCGCTATTGCGGCAAGCGTCATCCACGCCTTGCCCAAGATCTGACCCGGCAGGTACTCGAGGGAATTAAACGCCAACTTGAGAAAGAGGAAGCTGTCCGACAGCAAGCCAACCAGGTTCGAGGCTGCCATGGCGAGCAGGAAGCCTCGTTTCCGCAGGGGCTCATAGACAACGAAGTCCATGCCTTCGGCGACGGCGAAGGCGGCGGCTGACGCTCCAGCCAGTGCCGGGTCGGCAAGAAAGTACGACACGACGGTACCTATGACGATCGCCGCGAGCACGGCCCCGCGGCCAGCCGCTTCCCTCGCAAGGTCGCGCAACACAAGGGCAAGTCCCACCATGTAGACCCCCGCTGGGGCAACGTATCCGAAGCCCACTGGTACGGCTCCGAAGTGTGTAACTGCGAGGTTGGCGGCAGGAATAGTGGCGACGTAGGCGACGAGCGTGGCGGTGGCAGCAGGTGTGGGAACGTTCACGATCTACTTTCTGTTTCAACGAAGCAGGAGCTACACCCCAACCCGCCTCAGAGAGTCGGCGGTGGGGCGAGCGCCCAGACAGTACAGCTCATGCCACTGACAGCAGGTCTCGGTCCACAGCCCGAGACCTGCGGCTTGGAACCCGCGTCACGGCCAGGCGGCCCCACGTTTCAAAAGATGGCGATTCACCCTGCACCAAGTGCGAGCCCGCCAAAAAGATCGACCGAAGACCGCAGGCGGTGTCGGGCTCGCGCCTCAACATCACGTAGCGACGAGGAGCCCGTCCGACCGATCGTGAGGCCGGCCGAACTCGCGCCCACGGGGCGCCGCCCTTTCAGCCGCCTTCCATCCCTGCTCACCAGGGGAGCAAATGTTTCCTTTGCTACATATTGCCCAACTTTTCGCGGCGGTGCCACTGTTCAGCGAGCGCGAATCCACGCCAATTTCGAATGTATATACGAATCTCACTCAATCTCCGTTGCCGCTGTTGTCAGTGGTTACCTCTAAGCTCGTCAGGGTGGGTAAACGAGCACGTGGGGGCGAGTAAAAGGATGGCTTCTGGCTTCACAGTCGGACAGTTCGTCGAGTTCACGGGGGCTCCGGGCATCGGCCGGGTTGCGGCTGTCGACGGCGACATGCTGCGCATCGACTTCTTCGAATCAATAGCGGAGGAGGTCGTACACGCCCAGCATGTGCCGGCCAAGAGTTGCTGGCGTGCCCGGCTCGACCCCGAGACGCGGGTCTACTGGCGCCAACCGAGCACCGGAGACTGGCTCGCGGGCCGAGTCACGGGAGAACGCCTCCCCGAATATTTCATCCAGGTTCCCAACGAGAAGTGGAACGAACTGGCGAGCGAGCGTGACCTTAGGGTGCGTTGGGATCGCCCCGTCCACAACCCCCGTCAAGTCCTCACGAGCGGCGGCAACGAGTCCGGGTACTTTCGTGATGCTCGGCTGCCCTTCCTGCGCGATCTCGTAGCCCAACGAGCTGCCTGCGCGAACATGGCGGCGCTGCTCTCCTCGGCTGCCGAGATCTTTCCGCATCAGGTCCGTGCGGCAATGACGGTGCTCTCCGATCCGGTACAGCGATACCTCATCGCTGATGAGGTCGGCCTGGGGAAGACCATCGAGGCTGGCTTCGTCATCCGCCAGACCCTTCTCGATGATCCGCGGGCGCAGGTCACCGTCGTCGCCCCCGAACCGCTTCGGCGTCAGTGGGACAAGGAGCTCCGCACTAAGTTCTTCATCGACGACTTTCCGTCAGCGCGGATCGTGATCACGTCGCATGAGACGCCGGAGAAGTGGTCCGCCTACCACGACAGCGCCCTTGTCGTCGTGGACGAGGCGCATGCGCTGGTCCAGGACAGCGGTGAGAACCTCACCCCCTACCGCGAACTGGCCGCCTTGGCGCATGCTGCCCCGAAGCTTCTACTGCTGTCCGCGACCCCTGTGACCTCTCGGTACACCACTCACCTCGGGCTGCTCCACCTCCTCGACCCCAACCTCTACAGCTGGGACGATCGCGAAGGCTTCGAGCACCGCTACGCTCTGCGTGCCGAATTGGCAGACAGCGTCTATGCCCTGGACGCCACCTTCACCTTCCTGTTGAGGTCAACGCTCGACGACATCCGGCGGCTCCTCCCGCATGACCCCGGATTCGAAAGTCTTGCGGGTCGGGTCGCCGAGTGCCTCACCGAGGACGATGACCTCCGTGACGGAGTGGAAGCCGACGATCTTTCCCTGCGCGTAGAGGAGCTACGGGGACACATCAGTGAGACGTACCGCCTGCACCGCAGGGTGATCCGGCACCGGCGCGACCAAGTGGTGCTTCCAGACGACGAAGACGAAGAGAGCGAACCCTACGCCGTCCGCGGCCGGGAACGGCCGGAAGTTCTCCACCTTCCTTCCGCCTTCGATCCCGTCGAAATTGCCCTCGTTGAGTGGCGTACCGGCGTATCGAATCACTTGCTCGATGCCGGCCTAGAAGGCGAGACCACAACCTACGGACGCATCCTCAGCGTCCTCACCTCCCGAGCAGGCGGGCCTTTCGAAGACTTCGCCGACACTTTGCGCTGGCGCGTAAACGGAGACGCTCAAGCGGCACAACGAGCCGGTCTCAGTCCTCAAGAACAAGACCTGCTCGCCATCCCCACCCACATTCCTGCAGAGGAGCAGGCACTCCTTGAGCTTGAGAGAGAACTCAACGAAACAGAGGACAACCAGCAGATCAGGGCGACGGCTCGCGCTCTCATCCCGGCGCTGAAGCTCGGTGGACGCATCGTTGTGTTCTGTGGCCCGGGGGCACTGGCGCACCAACTCACGGTACGCCTAGGAGAGTTGTCCCGCTCCGCGCAGGTTGCGGAGCACACCCGCCGGATCGGCGCCTCGGGTTCCGAGGACGCGGTCGCAAAATGGCGCACAGCGTCGGGCACGTCGGTCCTCGTCGTCGACGACACCGCCGAGGACGGACTGAACCTTCAGGTCGCAGATGCCGTCGTCCATGTACGTCTGCCGTGGAACCCAAACCAGCTTGAGCAACGGATCGGACGAGTAGACCGCTATCGCAACACCGAATCCGTCAGCCAGTCCGATGCCGCCAGCCAGTACGTGCTCAGCGCAAGCGCCGAGCACGAAGCCCTTGGCACAGCGTGGCTGGACCTGCTGCTCGACGGTTACAACATCTTCTCGAAGTCGGCGTCGACGCTGCAGGACGCCATCGCGGAAGGCCTCGACGCAGTCTGGACCGACGCACTGCGGATCGGGCCTACAGGGCTCGCATCTGCGCAGCAACGCGTAAAGGATCAGCTCCTCGAAGCTCGCCAACAGATCGAGAAGATGGACATGCTTGAGGCCATCTACCTTGACGCCGATGGCCGGGACAACACGGCCAAGGCCATCAGAGACCTGGAAGTGAACTGGAAGGACATCCAACGCGCTGCCTTCCAGTACACGAGCGAAGGATCTGGCGGCATCAACATTCGACGCTCCGATCACATCGTCGGCGAAACCGTCTTCGACCTCGTAGAGTCCCGGCCGCATGTGCCACCGCGACTGTACCTGGCACAGACTGCCGCGCTGACTCCGGCCGTGACGCGGGGGACGTTCAACCGGTCAAAGGCTCTGCGCTCCCCAGGCACCCGGGTGTTCCGTATCGGCAACCCCTTCATCGACATGCTCTCCTCGCTGAGCGCCATCGACGAACGTGGCCAGGCAACTGCCTTCCAGCGCATCGACCCCAGCCACACGGGGGATCCAGAACCCTACTTCGGCTTCGACTTCCTTGTTGAGGCCGATATTTCGTCAGCAGCAGAGACGATGACCAACCCGGAAGAGGTGAGCCGGGCGTTGCAGCGACAGGCTGACCTTCTGCTTCCACCGTTCACTCGCAGAGTGTGGGTGCGGGCAGGGAGCACCGAGGCGCTGACCCTCGCCACGGCGCTCGAGTGGCTGAACAGCCCTTACGACAACCGGAAGTGCCGGAACTTCAACAACCAGCGGTTTCGTGAGCTTGTCGGCATCTTCGGCGGCTGGTCGGAGTTCCAGCACTCTGCTGAGACCGCCGAGAAGGTCGCACGCAACGAACTCTTCCGTGTCACCGACCTGGCGGCGCTCAGCACCGAAGCCCAGGAGCGGGCTCGCCGGCGACTTGCCGTGACCCGGGCCCAGGCAGAGGCACGTAGGGCTGCCGGACGACTCTTGCGCGATACCGAGAGCCAACTGGCCGACGTGAACACCGCCAGTCTGCTCATCGACGGACTCACGCAGCCGAACGTACGGCTCATGTCCGCTACGTGCATTGTCCGCGGGGGAAACGGAGCCCAACATCATGCGTGACAGTTGGACCGCGGCTCAAGAGCTCTTTGACACCTGGCCGTTGGTTCCCCCGACGTCCGAGGACGCGGAATACCGCGGAACTCTGCGACGACTCAAGGACACCCTCGAAGGGCTTATGGAACGCCGGTCTTCATGGCGTGACGTGGCAGCACTGACACGACAAGTCCTTCTTGAAGCCCAAGCACACGGAAACAACTCTGGCCTCGAAGTCCCGCTCGGCGCACCGCTGCCCACACGGTTGCAGTGGGAACAACTCCACTGCCACGCCCTCCCGTCTGGTCGCCGCGCCCTGGTCACAGCCCTGCCATGGCACCCTGACGTATCAGACCAGAAGGCCACCGAGGCCGCTGAGTACGACTTCCAGCAGATTCACCTCGGAGAGAGTCTCCATCAGCATCTTGCGTTGGAACCCTGCCCAGCCGATCCCTTCTGGATCCAGGCTCTCGGCGAGGACTACGCCGAGTACAAGTCGATCGGCCAGCGCCAAGCAGCACGTACCGTAGCACTCGCAGAACCGGGCAGCACTGTGATCGCCTGTCTGCCGACCGGCCACGGAAAGACTGCACTCGTGCAGGCTCCCGCGCTCCTCTCAAGTAAGCGCAGCGGCGTGACCCTGGTCGTCGTGCCAACGGTTGTGCTCGCCCTGGACATGGAGCGCCGCGCCCAAGAGTTGTTGAGCGCCCGCGGCCGGCAAAGTCCTACTGGCCGCTACGCCTACATCGGCAACCTGGACAAGAACCTCAAGCAGCAGTTGCGAGAGGACATCCGGTCTGGCAGCCAGCGGCTGGTCTTTACAAATCCTGAATCGCTCGTGTCCGGCCTGAAGTCCGCTCTCGAAGACGCTGCCGAGGCAGGCCACCTGCAGTACTTCGTCGTCGACGAGGCTCATCTTGTCGAGCAGTGGGGCGAGGGCTTCCGGCCTGAGTTCCAAACCATGTCCGTCCACCGTCGTACCTGGTTGAGCACCGCCCCTGCAGGGCGTGAACCCGTCACCGTCTGTATGAGCGCGACACTGACCGAACAGCAGGTGACCACGCTCGAGAAACTCTTCGCAGGGTCCAAGGCCGCTGAGATCGTTTGGGGCGCCCAGTTGCGCCACGAGCCTAGCTACTACATCGACGACTTCACGGAGGAAGAGGAACGCACGGAGGCAGTCCTTCGTGCCGTCGACCGTCTGCCGAAACCACTGGCTCTGTACGTGACAGAGCGGAAAGACGCCCGGGCATGGGCAGATCGCCTACGCAGCGCTGGCTACAGGCGAGTCGCTGATGTCGCCGGCTATTCAAGCCCCGACGAGCGTCGTCAGGCCGTAGAAGGATGGGGCGGCCGTTCCGCTTTGGGGCCCATCCCCACCCAGTACGACATCGTCGTAGGAACCTCAGCCTTCGGCCTGGGTGTTGACATCCCCGACGTCCGCAGCGTGGTGCACGCATGCCTGCCGGAAACCGTCGACCGCTACTACCAAGAGGTAGGGCGGACCGGCCGGGACGGATGCCCGTCCGTGGCTTACCTGGCATCGGCCCCCCGAGACCTGCCCGTCGCCGAGGGCATCAACCGGCAGGCGATCATTAGGGCCGACACTGCCTGGTCAAGATGGCGGTGGATGTGGGACGTCCGGGATAAGACGTATACGCGTCCGCGGCACTACCTCATCAACCTCGACTCGATCCCGGACAACGTCCATGACATCTCCGAGGCCAACCGGGACTGGAACATTCGCACCCTGAACCTCATGCTGCGCGCGGGGCTCATCGAACTCCATGTCCCTGAACCACCCCAACGGAACGAAGGCGAACCGCGTGCGGTCTTCCAGGAACGCCTCAACCAGTTCTACGAGTTGGCGTCCACACATGTCGACGTCTCCATCGCAGACACGCAGACCAATGACGAGGAACACTTCCAGGCTCGCTTCGAAACTGAGCGCCGGCGCTCGATCACTGCTCAGAGGACCGCACTTACTGATCTCCGGACCTTGCTGCGCGGCGATCGCTGCACCGGCGAGGTACTCAGCACGTACTACCGGGTGCAACGAGGCGCAGCCCCGCTGCTGTCGGGTATCAACTGCCGAGGCTGCCCCAACTGCAGATCGACAGGCCTTCCTACAGACAACGGCTTTTACAGGCTGGCGGGAGACCCTCATCCGCTAGTTCCTGCCCCCCCGAGGGCCAATCGCGACCCCCTCGGGACCTTGCGCGGCACCGCTTCATGCCTCAGCTTGTGGTGGGGGACCGACGCCGAGCGCCAGGTTAATGTGCCCCGGCTTCTGGAGATGTTGGCCCTTCGCGGTATGAACGTGATCGGCGGACCAGGGATCACCTCCCGCCTAGCCGAGACCCTCCAAGGGGATGTGGCGCCCCGCCCGATCATCCGTGACACCGACGCAGACCTGCTGCGCTTTTACGACGGCCCCATCGTGTGGGTTCTGGACGATGATCCGTCGTCCGTCGACAGCGTGCTCAGGTCACGTCTTGGTTCGCCAGACGTGACGTACCTGATCCACCCACGGGGCATGCCGCATCCAGAGCGGCCAGCCCTGCCCTTCACCGCTCTTCATCCTCAAAACTTCCCCGTCCGGTATGCGTTGGAGTCGTTCTGATGGCCCTGATCAACGTGGACGCTTCGCGCCCTGACCCCATGTGGGCAGTCGTCCGTCTACTAGCCCACTCGAAGAAGCCTGTATCGCTCAACAGCGCACGCGCCCTGTTGAGTCCGCCCACGCTAGCTTCCCGAGAGAAGGACGATGCGTCGGAGATGTTCAGCAAGGCCATCAAGACGCTGCGGGAACTCGGGTTGCTTCACGTTCACGACTCCACCAGTGAGCTGAAACTTGTCGGACCCGCCGCACCTCTCGACGGCCACGACTGGGATGCCTTCTCCGCTGCTCTGCGCACCGCCGTGCTCGCGCCTGAACGCAACAGCGGTTTGGGAGACAACGAGGAGCAGAAGGAATCCCGAGACCTCACTCGGGCCCTGGCCTGGTTTCTCACCCTGGATCCTATGGAGGCTCCGGTGGCTTGGGAGCAAGCGCAGAAGCTCAGGCAGAACGCCTTGAAGCCGGAGGCCGGCCCCGCCATCGTCAACGCTGAGCGTTGGCGGCCGTTCGGAGACTGGGCTCCCGCGTTGGGGCTCGCTGCCCGCCCCCTCCTCTCTGGGGAAGGCAGTAGTCCATTGACTCCGGACTGCACCGCCGCTGTCAGGTACGTCGCCCAGAGCCTGTGGGAGCCTGGCCAGCAGATCAACGCCGTAGCAGCCGTCCGAAGCATCCGTGAGCACTTGCCAGTGCTGCCGGGCGGCGAATACGCGCGGGCTCTTCAGCTCGAGAACCCAGGTGATCGTGTGGCCGGCGCTTCCCTCTCCTTTGCACTGCTGCGTGGTAGCGACGAGAAATGGCTGCGCCTGGAGCTCGATTCCGATGCCCCTCTAGTACTGCAGGTAGCCGACCCAGAGCAGCCTTCGAGCCCGCGCTACGTAAGCGACATCACGATGCAGGAGGGCCCGAGTGCCTGAATTTCGCGGAAAGGTCTGTTGGGACCCCGCGACTGCCGCCAACACCATCGGCGTCGAGGCCATCTCTCCTTCTCCTGCCGTCTTCCGGGCCACGCATGCTCCTCTGCGGATCCAGCGAGCGCGACTCGATGGCCGCCAACTTGTGCGCGAGGGGCGGCCGGTCGATGAACGGGCAGTCCTTGATGACTTCCTGAATCATGAGTCCAACACCGGCGCGCTGCTCATGCCCATCGTGGGCGAGTCTGGTTCTGGAAAGTCGCACCTCGTCCGGTGGGTGCGCGAGCATCTTGATCTGGTCGACGATCAGCCTGCATCTCGTGAGGTCATCTACCTTGAGAAGCACAGGACGAGCCTGAAGGCAGTAGTGCAAAGCCTGATCGCCCAGGCTGACAGCGATGAACTGAAGCAGTTGAAGGCGGAGATCGACAAGTTCACCGCTGACATCGACGCATCAGTGCTCGCTCGGCGCCTCATCCATTCTCTTAACGAGACCCTTGTAGCCGAGACAGGGCGCGGGGTCTCGGGGCCGGCGCGGCAGCTCTTCGGCCCTCAAGGGCTCGGGGCACTCCTTGATGATCCGCACGTCAGTGAATTCATGCTCAGGCCGGAGAAGTTTGTTCCTCAACTGGCCACCTACCTCCTACGGGACCGCACCAAGGGGGAAGGAGATCGCCCTCCGAAGTTCACCGTTCATGATCTCCCGCTGGACATCACCGGTGTCAGCAAGGCATCAGCCCTAGCCAAGAAATGGGTTCAGGTCCTCAGTTCCAAGGCCGAACTTCAGGAGATCGCGATCGACCTCCTGAACGAGCACTTGGAGACTGCGATTAACCGGAGTTTCAACCTGGGCATGGGGCGCCTGCTAGAAGCTATGACCCTTGTCCGGGAGGAGTACCACCGGCAGGGCAAGGAGATCATTCTTCTCATCGAGGACTTTGCCCTCATCCAGGGCGTTCAGAAGGACCTGCTCGACGCCATCGTCGAAGCGGCCCATCGCGACGGCTCCACCCGCCTGGCTCCCATCCGCACCCTCATGGCGGTAACCACCGGCTACTTCCGTGACTTGCCGGAAACAGCCCTCACACGCGTACGTGCAAACCTTGGCTACGCCTACGACCTGGATGTGCCGTTCAGCGAGGAAGACACCGGCGAAGAGGCCATCGCCGCATTCGTAGGCCGGTACCTTAACGCAGCACGTATCGGCAAGGATCGACTGGAGCAAACAGGCGACGCAGAGCCGACGAACGCATGCGACGAGTGCCCGCTACAGGCACGCTGCCACGATGCGTTCGGGGCATCCCCGGACGGTTACGGACTGTACCCCTTCAACAGGTCGGCCCTGACCCGCGCGGTCCACTCGACTGCTTCGAAGGACGAGCCGTGGGCGTTCGTTCCTCGAACCGTTTTGGGAAGCGTGGTGCGGCCAGTCCTCATTCAGCACGCTAGCTCGCTGCGGAGAGGAGAGTTCCCGGACTCTTCCTTCTCCGAGAGGTTCCCTACTGCTGAGATCGATCAGCCCCTCAGCACAGCCGTGCAGCAACTCGTAGAACGCGGCGATCCTGTTGCCGCCGACCGGCGCAAGCGGGTACTTGAGTTCTGGGAAGATGCAGCCGCTCGGGGCATTGAAATCGACCCCGCGGTGCTGGAGGCGTTCGCCCTCAGCCCTATGGCGGCCGAGTCTCCGATGCTTTCTGAGCAGCCGCGACGTGCTGCAGAGCCCTCCCGGCAATCCAGCACCTCGTCGAGCACCGCCAAAACGGAGGACAAGACCTATCCACCGTCGGTGCAGCGGAGCCTTCAGAACATCGAGGAATGGGTAACCCGCGGCGACGACCTCAAGCAGGATCATGCTCGGACGATCCGCACAGTCGTTGCCACAGCGGTGGCCCAGCGGTACCGGTGGAATACACCTCTCATGCAGGCGCAAGCCAGTGTGAAGGACAAGGGTTGGCCGAACAATGCCACCGTCGTCAGCATCGAAGGCTCCGCGGTCGCAGGCATCAGCGGTGCTGACAGCGCCCCCATCCAGTTCAAGCGGAGCGCGACGAACAGTAGGTTCTTCCAAAGCCTGATCCGTGCGCAGTACGGGCTGGATCAGGTCCGTGGGGAGGACGTCCGGAGGCTGGCTACCGTCGCCGAAGAGTACTCCCGTGCGTTGGCAACCAGAGTTCAGCGCAACTTGGAGGTCACAGACGACGACCTTGTGGTAGGCCTGCGCGCATCCCTTCTGGGAGCAGTTCTTGCGGGCCGCGCCTGGCCTGGCATGAGCATCGAGGAGTTGCTGGCGGCTGCAGTGGACGACGGCGAGAGCTGGAAGGGCGCCGGCACTATGTCGAGGCCTGAGCGGTGGACCGTCGCACTCAACCAGCACCTCGCTGCGCGCGGCGCCCTGGTTAAGCGCATCTGTACCGGGGTCGGCATCTCTCAGGGCAGCCGAGGAGCCGTGGGTATGATCGATGCTGCCCGGGCAGTCCCTCTGCTGGCGCAGGCAGCCGCCAACTGGTCATGGGAAACACCGGTGAGCACCGTCCCGGAATGGATCAAGCCTGCAGTCAAACCGTTCGCGTCATGGCCCGCCCTGATCGAGGGACAGATCACGATGCTCAACGATCTGCTCCGCGACATCCGACTGCGGCAACCGCGCAGCACCCCGGGGAAGAACACCCTCGCCAGCATCAAGTCTGCCGTTGACCGGGCCAGGGAGGTCAGCTTGTCGCTGTCTACTCAGCGAGCACGCGATCTTGATTTGCTCCTTGAGCAGGCAAGTGCCGTGGAGTGGTCCACGATCTCCGCGCTGGAGGATGAACTGGGGCGTTGCCACGACGACAACCGTCCAGAGGCGACCCTTCTCACCGCGCGCATCCACACAGCCGCCCAGGACCGTGGATCCTCCATCGAGGTCGTTCGGAACCTGCTGTATGTGGCTGATGAGTGGCTCGACGAAGCCCTGAAGGGTGCTGAGATGCGGGCAAGTTCTTCGGCTGCCAAGAGCGCAGCCGATGGCGTACAGGAACTCGTTGCCGAATGGCGCTCTCTGGTAGCCGAAGGGGTGGATGGCCAGTGACCCAGATGTCCGTGTACGAGAAGGCAAAGCTGCTTGAAGATCACGCCTCCCGCATCGCCGACGGCGAGGAGTCTCAGCGTCAGGCCACCCGGGTTTCAACTCGATTGATGGAGCTTCGGTCCCAACTCAGCCGAGTGCGCTCTCAGTTGGCCGTCACGGAAGCGCTGCAGGCCCGGGGCGCGGGCCTCGACATCGACCTGTCCAGCGTCGATGACGGGAGAGCAGGCTTTGAGCGCAGCTTGGGGCCCAGCGGCCTCCCCTCCAATCAGGTGTTCAACACGGCGAAGAAGAAAGCACAGGTAGTTGCTGATCGTCTTGGGGAAGCGAATCAAGCCGCTTGGTCCGTGTGGACGGGGCAGCTACTCGAGGAGCTGCCCGTAGCGCGGATCTCGATGCTTCTCGATCCAGGGGCCGAGAAGCAGGCATCCGCCCGCCATGCTGAGATTGAGCGCGTGGCAAAGGGCAAAGCGTCCAAGGACTCCATCACTAACTTCGCTGTCACGCATGCTGGCTTGGCTGAACTACTTCAGGACGCTCAAGACCCGCCGCGGGCACTAGCCGTTCTGCTGGATCGACTGCGCGAGCAGTCCGGTCTCACGCTACGCGACGTCACCGACGAAGAGATCGCGCTCATCCGTGAATACGGGATGGATGCCCACATCAGCCTGAAGAGGAAGGGCTCGTGAACCAGCGCAGCATGGACCAGGACTTCACCAATGAACTCCTCAACCGCTTGGAAGACCTTGAGCTGCCACTGCTCTCGTGGGGCGTGACGGAGGGTTCGCTCTCTGAAGACGACGTGGTCGAATGTATCGAGTCTGTTCTCAGCAACCATCCGAAGGCCCCGGGGAACGTCTCACCTCATGACGTACTCCAGGAGATGCGCGGCCTCGCCCTGATCTGGAAGGTGCCTTGGCCGAATGACGGGCCGGCACGCTATCGCACGCGATTCGCCGAGTCGCTCCGCCTCACAGCCGGACTTCGCCAGCTCTTCCGGCCTCGGGGCGACTGGGCAGAAGAGGCACCAAGTGGATGGTGGCGTCAAGGAAGGCGTCTTGTTGCCGACTACCGGCTGCACACGCGCTATCGGCGCTACCCCAAGCGTGACATCTCTGCCCCAGAGGCGCTCAAGCAGTTGGGGACTTCGCCTAGTTGGGGAGGCCTCCAGGACGGTGTGGCCAAGGCCTATCTGGGTGGAAAGAGCCTGGCAGGCTTCCAGCTGGAAGCAACACAAGCCGTCTATGAGTCACTTGCCCACCAGGACAAGTCCAGCGGAATCATTGTCGGGGCCGGCACCGGTAGCGGCAAGACTCTCTCGTTCTACCTGCCCGCGTTCGCCGCAATGGCGACGCACGCTCCGGGAAGCGTCCACACTCTGGCCCTGTACCCGCGTACTGAGTTGTTGCGTGACCAACTCAAGGACGCCGTCACGGAAGCCAGCAAGGTTGAACAGGTGCTTTCGCAACAGGGGAGGCGCTACCTTCGCATCGGCGCTCTCTACGGAAGCACACCGAACGACTCCAACGATCCGCGGCGGCTAGCTGCCGGCAGAGGATCAGGTCGTTGGAAGCGATTCCAAGACGGATTCATCTGTCCCTTCCTTCCATGCCCGAACGACGAATGCGAGAACGGTGAGTTGGTGTGGTCCGATCAGGACCGCGCAGCCGACATCGAGCGTCTCGTCTGCTGGCGCTGCCAGCATGAGGTGCCGGACGGACGGCTTGCCCTCACTCGTAAGTCCCTGCGGAGCAGTCCACCCGATCTGCTGTTCACGACGACGGAAATGCTGAACAACTGCAGCGCGGACAGCTTCCTCGAAGGCCTTCTAGGCTGGAGAGGCGGGCAGGTTCCTTCGCTGATGCTCCTCGACGAGGTTCACACCTATTCCGGCGTGCATGGTGCCCAAGTCGCCTACCTGCTGCGCAGGTGGCGTGAGGCAGCCCGCAAACCTGTCACGTTCGTTGGCCTGAGTGCGACGCTTCGCGACGCCAAAGAGTTCTTCGCCCAGCTCGTCGGCCTACGCGACGCCGACATCGACTCCATCGCTCCGTCCGAGGACTGCATGGTGGAGGAGGGCCGCGAGTACGCGCTGGCCCTGCGCGGCGATCCGGTGGCAGGGGCCAGCCTGCTGTCGACGTCGATCCAGACCGCAATGCTCTTCGGCCGAGTGCTCGACCCAAGTGACGAGACCTTTCTGTACGGATCCACCGGCTTCCTGTTCACCGACGACCTGGACGTCACCAACCGCTTCTACAAGTACCTACGCGACGCGGAAGGCGACCAGGACCACTTCGGTCGCATGAGCCGACGTGGTGAAGTACTTGCCGGGCTCCGCTCACGCGCACGGCCTGAGCCCGAGGCCCGGTACAACGAGGGCCAGTCATGGGATCTAGTGGAGAAGATTGGGAACGAACTCGCCCCCGATCTGCGCATGCACCACTTGATCATTGGCCGCACGTCTTCGCAGGACGCCGGCGTTAACCACAACGCCAGACTGACTATCGCCACCGCCTCCCTGGAGGTGGGGTTCAACGACCCCCGAGTTGGCTTCGTGCTTCAGCACAAGGCACCTCGCAATGCCGCCTCCTTTATCCAGCGCCGCGGACGCGCTGGTCGCGCTCGGGGGACGCGGCCAGTGACCGTCGTGACCCTCTCTGACTACGGTCGTGATCGCCTCGCCTACCAGGGCTACGAGACGCTCTTCGCGCCAGAGGTCGCGGCGATCAAACTGCCTCTGCGGAACCGGTATGTCCTCAAGATCCAAGGCGCCCAGGCCCTTCTCGACTGGGCTGGGCGCCGGCTGCGCAGCAAGGGTGTCCGGAGTGCAGACCCGCGCAAACTCCTGAAAGCACCGGCGGCCGGTGCAGTGAATCCCCGCTTTGAGGCAGAGCACAAGGCCCTCATCCAGGTTTTCGATGAGTTGCTGAATGACAGCCGTGTCCAGGACCAGTTCGCAAAGCACCTCACCAGGGCGCTGCAACTCCCCCCCGACGAAGCGCAGGCCGTGTTGTGGGAACAGCCGCGGTCACTGCTACTAGCTGTGGCGCCCACCGCACTACGACGGCTCAACTCCGGTTGGAAGCCACTGGTGACTGACGCTGGTGCCGTGAACGGCGCCATGCTGCCCGAGTACATCACTCGAGCTCTGTTTGAACCCTTGAATCTTCCAGAGGTCGATCTGGAACTCCCCTTTGATGACGGAGATGGAGCCGTCGAGCCGATGCCAATTGGGAGAGCCCTGACGGAGGCTGTCCCCGGCCGAGTCAGCCGACGTTTCGGGTATTTGAGCGATGACCACCGCACGTGGCTCCCTCTCCCTTCCGAAGGCAGTGACGTTCTGAATCTCACCCAGTTCGTGAGGGATGGGACGCCCGAGGGCCCTTGGCGGCCCCATGAGCACGGCGGGGAGGAATTCGAGGTCGTCAGGCCGAAGCGGATGGGGCTGGTCGAGCCAGATGGCGACATCACTGACCAGTCGCAGGGCGTGCCGGTGTGGGGTACACAGGTTGTTGTCCCTGACGATGTTTCGTTCGACGAAGGGATGGTGCCGAAACCGTCCCCATGGCAGCGGCGGATCGACACCGTCAGCTTCGCGACACACGCAGCCGGGAACCCCGTCGAGGTGCGGCGTATGACGATCGGTGCCGAGTGCACGGTCCGCCGTGAACGCCAGGGCAGCGAGAACCAG
The DNA here is from genome assembly GCF_027158125.1 of Streptomyces sp. H39-C1. Taxonomy (NCBI): domain Bacteria; kingdom Bacillati; phylum Actinomycetota; class Actinomycetes; order Kitasatosporales; family Streptomycetaceae; genus Streptomyces; species Streptomyces sp. H39-C1. Next base: position 44,351 of record NZ_JAPVLS010000059.1, on the reverse strand, counting down.
TCCGTCCGCTACGAACTCCGCGGTAAACCAGCTGCCCTCGGCTTCCGCCTCGGCGTCGATGCTGCCTGTTTCAGGTTGCGGCCCTTGAACGTCGAAGACCCGGCGGTCAAGCAGTACCTGGCCCAGCCGCAATGGCGGGCCCTTGCGTTCTCACACGCGGTCCAAGAAGATCCTGAACTGGCCGATATCTCGAACTTCTTCCAGCGGGAGCGACTCGCACAGATCTACCTGACGGCTTTCGCGTTGGCTGGTCTGGCTTCCGAACGCACGAACGGAGAGATCCGCACGCTTCTCGCGAGTGGTGGCTGGAGCAGGGACCTGGCAAGAATCTTCCAGGTGCTCTATCGCGATGCCGACTTGTCCGAGGAGCACATGGACAATGACCGCCTTGTAGCGGAACTGAGCACACTGGTCACCCACGGCACGGTCATCGCGGCTCTTAACCGAGCAGCTAACCTCCTTGTGATCGAGGACGTGTCCGCCGACACGGCTGACTTGGCACGGCGGGCCTACCGAGACACCATGGCCGCCGGGATACGGGCCGCCGCCCAGCGTGCTTGCCCGAACGCGCAGGACGGCGACCTCATCGTCGATGTACTGCCAGCCGACGAACCGGACGGGCTGACGACCATCTGGCTCAGTGAGACCTCCGTCGGGGGCCTCGGCGTGATCGAGCAGCTGATCGACTACTACTCGGCGGATCCTCGACGGTTCTGGGGACTTGTGACGAGCAGTCTCGCACCCAGTGAATTCGAGCATGTGGATGCCACTTTGACGCGTCTTCTCGAGCATGTAGTTGAGGAACCAGGAGGTGCCGCCGCATGTGCCATGGCAACGCTTCGCGCTAACGTGCCGGCGCAGCAGGCCCAAGACGCACTCGTTGATCTTCGCGACGCATGGGCCAGATTGGATGGACCGCCTCGGCATGCGGCAGTTGCGGCCTTGTCTACACGCTTGCTACGTCCGGGCTCCGGGACCGACATCGACGCCGCGGCTCTCGCTCTCGTAAGAGCCTGGGCTGCACTCGAAGAGCGTCTGGGGATTGAAGTCGATGCACGCGTCGTGGCCTACGCCGTGGGATCGAACCAACTCGTATTGTCGGGAGTCCGTGCGCTTACTGCCGACCAGGTCTTCAGCCTCCTATGGCCTCGAGGTCACCAGGCTCGTACCCAGGACTTGAAGCACTACCAGCCGTACGCCAAGACCCCAATATTGGAACGGCTCCTGGTCCAGGCCGCCCACGATGACCGGCTGCCCGAAGTCGATGTGACGCAGCCTGCCTGGATTGAGTCCTACCGCAACCATCTCGCAGAGACCTCCGCCGTCGACCTGACTTGTCCCGCCGGCAAGGAGGAGTCAATGGCGCAAGCCTTGAAGCAGATTCCTGTCACCCACATTGACCGGGACGTACTGCGCATCTACGGAGAGGTTTGCGGAATCCTCCGTCAGCGCCACGAACTCCGGGTCCGCATCGAGTTGCGGGAGGCCTCGCAGTGAAGTCCCAGGAACGCACAATCCGCACCGGGCTACACACCACTGTGCGCGTCGACACCATGCTGACCTCGGCTCTGATCGCGGAGTTTATTGCTCCTAGCGATCACTTGTGGCTAGTGTCACCGTGGATCACCGATGTCCAGGTCCTCGACAACAGCCACGGTTCGTACGATGCACTGTTCGGCGATGTTCCACCTCAGAGTTGTCGCCTATCCGATGCCATCGCCCGCATCGCCCACGGTGGCGCAAAGATCCATGTCGTTACCCGCACTGACGCGCACAACGACGACTTCCTGCGCCGCCTCACCAAGGCAGCCGCGCCGGAACGTGTCCATTTGGCGCAGGATCCGAACATCCACGAGAAAACCCTGTGTGGCAAAGACTGGATGCTCAGCGGCTCGATGAACTTCACCATTCGCGGCATGGCAAAGAACGACGAGAGAGTGACCTACACGGCAGGTAGTGACGCCGCTGCCCAGGCACGCCTGGACCTGGCCGAGCGGTGGGGAGATGCCGCATGACTCAGCCCAAACACTGGACGTCGGAACGTATCCAGGCATTCCTCAGCGCATTCTTTGGAGCAGGCAACGATGCCTGGCCCGACATGGGGCCGGACTACGCTCACAAGGAGCGCACCGAGCCCTTCGTCAAGGTTCTGCTGAACGGCGGCGATGCACCTATCGTCCTTCCGCGGTGGGACGCCGACAGCCAACAATTCGCCATGTACGCCATCGCACGCGACCAGGCTGACGTGACGAAGACAGCTGAGTTGATCGAAGCCTTCGCAGGGCCGACGTATATCTACTGCGACATGGAGCGTGGCGGGCTGCGCCCATCCCGGCTCAACCCGGATGACCCGGTAGAACGCGCCATCTTGAACTTCGCCGGCGAGCGCGTGACCTTCAGGCTGACAACCGCGCAGCCCTCACGTTACCGACAGAGCCTCACCGACGCATTGCTCTTGATGCAGAAGACCTACACAAGCCGCCCGCCTCGCCTGTGGCGTGCAGTCAAACCCATCGGTCGGCTCATCGCGGAGTTCGATGCTGCTCTCGCGGCGGGCGGTGAAGCAGCTTCCCAAGATCTACTGGAGCAGTTGGCGGCGGCCGGTGGACTCACCGCCACGAACCTGGCGCACCTCAGGCTCAAGCGCCTGGATCGCCTCGGAGTGAGCAACAAGGTTCTCGCATTTCCGAACCTGCCGGACATCGTGCACCAGGATCCACCCGCTGCGGTGAAGGCCGCCATTCTCAACGCTGTCTACACGGTGGCCCTCGAGGAGCCTCTCGCTACGCGAGACCTCGACGCGGCCAAAGAGGGCCTCATCGCCCACGGCAGGGTGGTCCCTGAACTGCTTGGCGGCGACCCCCGGTCGTATGGTCCTCAGGCGATGACCGTCGTCTTGCTTGCGGCCGTGATTCTCGATGATGTGACAGTTGCTCGCCGGGCATTGGCGGCCGTCGAGGAACTGGAGCAAGCTCCCCAGATCTCGGCACTCGTTCTGAGTGAGGCCGAGCGTCTGGCGGCAATGCCGGTTCCTGATGCGGTGGACGAAGCATCCTCGAAGGTATCCCCTGACGCTGATGCAGGCGTGCCCGTCGAGTCTTGGCCAGAGTTGTTCTCTGCACTTGCTGATGGAAGCCCGACTGGCAAGCAGGCCGTCGAAGACGAAGTGTGGGCGCTGTGGCCCTCCCCGGCGCAGAACGATGACGTTCTGGCGGAGTTCTTGGACGGGTTGAGCGATGGCGCTGCGGGTGAACTGTGGCGTGCTGTCGGTTCGTTCCTCGATGCCGTGGGCTACGACGAGCCGGCGCCGAAGAGCGCGCATGCCTTCATCCGTAATGCCGTGGCCTTCGGCCGCTACGGCCCGGGTGATCTGGCTGTGCTGCAAGCTCTGATGGACATCGCTCTTCGGGCCTCGCCCGCCGCTGACACCTACGGAGAGATCCTCAAGGACGTTAGCTCGGAGTGCAGTCGGTGGATCGCTCCCGAACGGGCCTCGGCCGCCTTGGACTTCGTTGACCGCCTATTTCTTGCTGCGTGTCCTGACGTAGACGCCCGCGAGAGATTGTGTGTCGATCTCCTCGCACCGTTGTCCGTTCACCGGCACCGCCTTGCGGAAGCTGACCTGGCCTTCGCGCAGCGGCTCACTCATGAACTTGGCCTGGCCGGTCTCGATTGGGCCGTCCCCGAAGAGGAAGGCGTGCAGGATGACCCCCTGGCGTCAATGCCTCCTTCGACGCTGCTCTTGTACTCCCTGGACGAGGCGGTGCTCACCAGGTGCCGGGAGGAGTTGCAGAAGATCGCTCCTGCTGTGAAGGTCGCGACTGCCTATGACCACGTTGGCACGCCGCAGTTGCGAGAGAAGGCGCGCAGGGCGGACGTGGTCGTTCTAGCGACGCGTTGCGCCAAGCACGCCGCCACCGGCTTCATTACTCAGCACACTGGCAATGACGTGCCGATCGAGTACGCGAATGGCAGCGGCTCGGCGTCTCTCCTGCGCGCAGCAGAGCGAGGCCTACGGCGCACGATCGCCGAGAGCGTCTGACGCACTGGTGGTCTCCCCGATCTGTTCGGGGAGACCACCAGATGGAACCGCGGAACTTGACTACTTGCTGACTAGGGCCTGCAGGTGGGTGCTGAGCAGCCGCACGTCGTTGGCCGTGTTCTGGAGACCGTTCCAGTTGCGTTCCTGGCCATCCGAGAACTTCCACGTGCCGGAAGTCCAGGCCACGTGCTTCTCGAGTCGGCGCAGGGTGATGCGGATCTTGTCCCAGTTGACCTTGTCGAAGTGGACGCCTGTGGTAAGTCGATCCATGACGTAGCCCATGGCCTGGATGCCCACACCATGGGTCAACCTCGACTCCTTGGGCGGCTTGTTCCACGCATCCTCGAAGAGGTTCTCCACTGCCGTCCAGAAGGACAGAAGGTGCGCCAGCATCGCGTCGTCGTCCCCGGTACCGTCCTCAGCGTTCCGGTACTGGTACAAGGAGCCCTCGTAGATGCTGTGCTCCAGCATTCTCAGAATGCTGTTGTCCTTGATGTTGCCGGTAGGCGACGTAGGGCTGCTGATCCTTCCGCAGAACGGACCGTCCCCCATATTCAGAAGGACCATGATCTTCGCGGCGAGTTGACGGCGCGCGTACGCGCGCGGCAACTTGGCGGTGGTTTCCGGCAGGAGTTCGTACACGAGCCCCTTGGGCAGTGGCTTGGTCGAGTTGACCAAGATGAACTGCGACCGCTGCTCTTCCTGAGAGGCGATGAAGCCCACAGCTGCGACGGGGAACTCTGCGAGGTCAGCGTCCCTGATGGCCGCGCTGCGCTGCTGACCGTCCACGAGCCAGGCCGGCTTCTCTTCATCAGGCAACGACTCGTCAACCGGGATGATCAGTTCGCCGGGGATGGAGTAGCTCACACTGCCGCCGCGGACCGCGGGTTCGAACGTGACGCGATCATCGAAACCGAGAACCACAGCGTTGGGAAGCATCGCCCCCTCGGACTCAAGGTAGCGGCGGATCGAGCGGATGTGGCTTTGGACCTCGGGCCGCTGGTACCCCTGCAGCTTCTTCTGGCTGTCGCGCCGGATGCGCGAGACGGCGGCAAAGTCCTCCAACTTCTTGCCGTCGACAGCGAAGCAGTAGATCTCCTTGTCACCTTGGAGCACCTTGAGGGCGGGAACCTTCAGTACGTAGCGGTCGGCCACATCATCTCCTGTTTAAGTTATTTTGAGTACTATGCGCGGTCTAGACGATTATGTGAGCGGCAGCCTGCGCATCTTGGCTTCGAGTACCGTCATGTTATGGAATCCGCGGCGCTTATTTCGCTCTGTTCCACGGAAGATGACCATGTCGATCTTGTGCTTCTTGCAGAGTTCGCATCGACAGTGATTCCAAGGGCGGTCGACAAGAGTGTCCCTGTAGTCGTCAACCTTCTTCAGCTTCTTGGCGTCACCGATGAGAGATTGATAGGCGCGCAAGGCATCCATGACCTCCTGCACTTCAAAGTTCTCGTCGGCCTCATACTGGCGCAGCAATTTAAGGCATTCACGTTCGGCCTTAATTGCTGCCGACTGCGACACTATGCCCGCCAAGATCAACCGCTTCAGGGTAGGATTCCCGTCGACCTGGGGAACTCTGACGGCCAGGTATGAGCGGTCGGCGGTGTGGTAGTTGTTTCGGTCGTCCATGAAAGCTTGCCGGAATGCTGATGTGCTGTCGAAGCTAGTGACGTGATACTTGACGAAGCGTTCCATGCTGTCGACACGGGTGATTCCAAGAAGATGGAACCCAACGCCGCTCTTGCGAACTTCAGCGATTTCCTCGAGGCAAGCAAGGATTTCCGGCGTCTTCAGCGGAACCATGCCACCCAAGGCGATCCGCTTGTAGCCCATTTTCTGGAGTTGGACGACACTATCCGCATAGCTGGCCGGGCTCCACCCCTGCGCCGCGCCAACCGGTTCCAACTGCTGCTTCCTGCCAGTGGCCAGGCGATTGTGACTCTTGGTCGCCTCGATGAACTTTTCTGCCAAGTCGAGCGAAATCTCACGACGCTTTACCCATGCCGGATCAACGTCCTTGTCAGGGGCATCAGGCCGATAACCGAAGATCACATGGTCGATACTGATTCCTGAGTCGAATCGGCACTCCGTGTAGTAGTGGAGAACGTCCTCAATTCTGTACGGGGGGTACTCTTCATTGATGTAGTTGAAGGCTCCGCAGTCACCGAGGCTTTCCATCGCGTCAGGTAGCCCGAAAAAGGTCTTCACTCCGTCTCGGTAGAGTCGATCCCTCTGAGGGGCGCTGTACTTCCCGGCTCCCTTAACTGACCCATCCACGATGGCCTTACTGACCAGTATCCCGTCATAGGGCGCAGGCTTTACTGCCTGATGGGCATACAGGTCGTCCCTCTGGCGAACTCGCTCATCCGGGTACTCATCATTGATGAAGTCGTACCTGGGGTAAATCTGATCTTGACTATCGGGGAAGTAGAACTTCACGAAGCACCCATCCTCGAATCGCGATAAACGCGAATCAGAAAGTTTGACAGGATACTGATATGGCGGGGAGTGTTCTGCAACTCATTCCAAGGGGTGTTGAGTTCAGGCCAGCGCCCCTTGGTCCAGTGACAGTGTGGCTTGATGAGCGCCAATTCCGCCATGACCCTGTCTCCGATATCCGGCGAGTCGATATCGGCATCAAACAGCACTCGCTCCATGACCCGGTCCATGAGGCGGCCCAGCGACCTGATTCCGACACCATGCATAAGGCGACTCTTCGCCGGCGGGAGTCCCCAAGCTTCGGGGAAGGTTTCCTTCACGGCAGTCCAGTAGACGACAAGGATCTTTCGGATGGTTGTGGTGTCGGTGGTTCCGTTGGATAGGTTCTTGTACGAGAAGAGGACACCGGAAGGTGACAACGATTCAGTGATCGCGGTGATAAGGCTGTTGTCCTTGACGACGGTGTCGGTCTTCTTGTCAGGCGTGGTTGACGCCTGCTTGACGAGCCCCCTAAAAGGTGAATCGCTGTCCTGGTTGAGCGCGTTGACCAGGATGGCAGGAAGTTTTCGGGCGGAAAGCCTCGTCGGCAGTTGGGTATTTACTTCCGGGAGGAGTTCGGATACCAAATTGCTGGGAAGCGGCGACACCGTGTTGACACGCAGGAACTGATCACGCTGAATATCAAGATCTTCGGCAACAAATCCTGCCACCGCGATTGGGAGCTTGGATCGCCGAGTGAGTGCAAGGGCAAGGCTTCGCTGCTGGCCATCAACAATCAAAGCTGGGCGTGGCGCGTCCCGCGACTCCGGTAGCGGAATCTCAAGGGTGCCGATGGTTGCCAGCCCATCACTAGGATTGGGTCCGCGACTTCCTTTGAACCGAACCGTGGTGGGAAGGGCAAGGATGAGCCCATTCGGGAACAGAACATTCTCGCCGTCAAGATATTCCAAGATTTGCTTAACGTGCTGCTTCTTTTCGGGACGCTGGTAGCCAAAGAGTTTTCCAGCTTCGTCACGGGAGATCCGTGCAACATCTGCGACGAGATCGACTTCTCCCGCTTCGAGTGCAAAGAGATACAGAGGAATATTGGGGTTTTGCTCAATACGTAGGGCTCTGCGCTTAATAACGTTCTCTGTCACCGTTCCCCCACAGTTCGGATGTACAGGTTGGCGAACCTGCTCTGCTCGCACGCTTTGCCGTCATCGCGTAGAGCGCGCAGGAGTCGCGTTCGCGAGATGCCTGAATGTGACGCGCGCTCGCGCTTGATGAATTCGATGACATCTTCGTCGGACATCGGCTTCCGGTTGTACCGCTCAGGCTCAGCCACGCCTGACGCCCATTGCTGCCACGAGCCACTGGTGGCAGCCGAGGTCAGTCTGTTGTCCTCGCAGTGCTCAAGCCACGAGGCGGCCATGCGTACGTTCAAGCTCGTCAAAGTGCCGCCCAGTGAGCTGCGCAGTCCCGCGTTGGAAGCGACCCGTTGGATGCCAGGAATCTCGGCGACACCACCAACCAGCAGTACCTCGCCACCGACTCTGGCCAGGGCGCCTAGCTCAGCCTCCATCGCGTTTGCGTAGACCTCGGACAGGACCGTGAGGACGGGACCGCGTCGCCCCAGTTCCTCCAAGGTCGCGCGGCCAGCTCCCTCCTGAAGGTGACCCCACCACTGGGCACTGTCCCCCGTGGAGGTGACAACCGAGTCGGCGTGTCGCGTACTAAAGGTCGCCGCGTAGGCAGGCGCCGACGCCGATACTGGCTGGAGCCCGAGGCCGGCCGACGCCACCCACAGTTGCGCCTCGAATCCGGCCTTTGCGGCAGCTACAGCTAGCCGACGGGACTGTGTCCAGTGATCGCCTCGGTAGAGCTCAGCTAGAGGGTGCGTGGTCGGGGCTGCCTCGACACGCCCTCGCCACGCTACGGAGCGTTCCTTGACGCTCCCGGCTGGTAGCGCCCGCGCTTGCAGCGTGGCCTCTGGAGCCGCGGCCTTGCGGTCCGTGCAAGTGACCACCAGCGATAGTTGCCTCACGCAGCTCGACTCCCGACAGCCTTAACTAGGAACTTATTGCGGTTACTCTACCTGTCACTTTTGGCGCTAGGGTGCACCAGTACACACAGTGCTAACTAGGGAGCAAGGCATGGGACGTCCCGCGATCGTTCTACTGAGTGGTGGCCTGGACTCGACGACGGTGCTCGCTATCGCCAAGGACCAGGGCTACACGCCGTACGCGCTGAGCTTCCGGTACGGCCAGCGGCACAGCGTGGAACTGGAAGCCGCCAAGCGTGTGGCCGAGACTCAGGGCGTAGCCCGTCATGTCATCGCAGACATCGACCTGCGAGTTTTCGGCGGTTCCGCCCTTACTGCTGAGATCGACGTCCCGAAGCACGACTCGCTCGAGGACGCCAGCAACAGTGACGCAGACAGCAGCGTGCCCATCACCTACGTGCCGGCACGCAACACGATCTTCCTATCGTTCGCCTTGGCCTACGCCGAGACTGTTGGTGCGAGCGACATCTTCACCGGCGTGACCGCCGTTGACTACAGCGGGTACCCCGACTGCCGTCCGGAGTACATGGACGCTTACGCCAAGATGGCGAACCTTGCGACCAGGGCGGGCCTCGAAGGAACCCAGGAGCTCAAGCTCCATTCCCCCCTCATTGCGATGTCCAAGGGCGACATCGTTCGCGAGGGCCTGCGCCTGGGCGTGGACTACTCCCAGACCTCCAGTTGCTACGACCCGGATGAGCAGGGCCTGGCGTGCGGCCATTGCGAGACTTGCCTGCTCCGTTTGAAGGGCTTCGCCGAAGCCGGCATCACTGACCCTGTCCAGTACCAAGGCGCCTGAGAATGACCTATCTGGTCAAAGAGATCTTCTACACCTTGCAAGGCGAAGGGAGCCATGCGGGCCGCCCCGCTGTCTTCTGCCGCTTCTCCCGGTGCAACCTATGGACAGGCCTTGAGAAGGATCGCCACCGTGCGATCTGCCAGTTCTGCGATACCGATTTCGTTGGAACCGACGGCGAAGGCGGCGGCCGATTCACGTCTCCCGACGACCTCGCCCGAGCAGTCGAACAGGCGTGGCCCTCGACCTCCACAGACCACCGCTTTGTGGTGTGCACCGGAGGCGAGCCGCTCCTGCAGCTCGATGAGGCAGCAATCGAAGCTCTACATGCCCGGGGCTTCGAGGTCGCGGTGGAGACGAATGGCACCCGCGTGCCGCCCGCAGGCATCGACTGGCTCTGCGTCAGTCCCAAGATCGGTTCTGATCTGGTCGTTACGAAGGGAGACGAACTGAAGTTCGTCTACCCGCAGCTGGGCGCAGACCCTGGCCAGTTCGAGCATCTGGACTTCCAATTTTTCCGGCTTCAGCCCATGGACGGCCCTGACGCACAAGCCAACACCCGGGCGACTGTCGAGTACTGCATGAAGAACCCGCGCTGGATCCTCTCTCTCCAGACGCACAAGTATCTGGGAATTCAGTAATGGAAATCTTCCGTGAGTTCACGTTCGAAGCCGCGCACCGCCTGCCCAAGGTTCCGGAGGGCCATAAGTGTGCGCGCCTGCACGGCCACTCCTACAAGGTCATCGTCCACGTAGAGGCCCCCGTAGACCCTGAGGCCGGTTGGGTCATGGACTTCGGCGACGTCAAGCGGGCCTTTCAGCCGCTCGAAGCTCAACTCGACCACTATTACCTCAACGAGATCGAGGGCCTTGAGAACCCCACCAGCGAGGTTCTCGCACGCTGGCTCTGGGGTCGGCTGCAGCCGACCCTGCCGGCACTCTCAGCTCTCACGGTCCGCGAAACGTGCACGTCCGGTTGCACCTATCGGGGCGAGTGAACATGCACGACATCCAGAATGAGGTTGACGCTCGCGGCATCGAGATCGACCAAGTCGGTATCAGTGGCCTGCGCTACCCCGTGTACTTCGAGGACGGTCACCTCCGTCAAGAGGGCATCGCGGACGTCGAGGTGACGGTGCGGCTCCAGCACGATCGCCGGGGCACGCACATGAGCCGCATGGTCGCTCTCACACACGAGCACCTTCAGAGGTTCGACCCCCGGAATCTGCCGCACATCCTCAAGATAGGCGCAGACCTCCTCGACGCCCCTGCGCTCACGGTCACTGTCGCTATGCCCGTCAGTACGACTGTCGTCGCACCAGCCAGCGGCGCTGAGTCGCGGCAGGTGCACGACGTTCGCGTCGAAGGACGCTGGGACAACGGCGCCACAACGGTGATCACATCGGTTACCAGCGACGTCACAAGCCTCTGCCCGTGCTCGAAGGCCATCTCTGAGTACGGCGCCCACAACCAGCGCAGTCGTGTCACCCTCGCCGTAACCGGTCACGGGGACACGCCTTACCCGCTGCCGGTGTATGACGCGGTGCACCTCTTGGAGCGATGCGCCTCCGCTCCCGTGGTGCCCTTGGTTAAGCGACCCGACGAGCGTGTCCTGACTATGCAGGCGTACGACCACCCCGTATTCGTCGAAGACATGGCCCGTGATCTCAGCCTGGTCTGTCGTGACCGGGGACTGGTTCATTCGGTGAGCATCCGGAACCTCGAGAGCATCCACAGCCACGACGCCGTCGCCCACATTGCCGGATAGCCCAATAGCCGCTGTCTGAGTCTCGCCCACGACGAGCGGACTCGATACAACTGGCTGAGCCCAGGCCGAGCGCGCCACGCGCTGGGCCTGGGCCTTCGTGCACCTTGCAATGAAGCAGGAGGCGACTACCGGTGACCCATGACTTGCCGTGTCGTAGTGGGTGGCCCTCCGTGATAGCAAGGGATGTTGGCCGTCATGGCGGAGAGGCATCGGAAGTTCGCCGCGGAGTTTCGTGAGGGGGCAGGGCGGTACGCATCGTGACGGTGCTCTAGTCCGCGCTGTGGATTCGGTAGGCTTACCGTATGTCTGCTGCCCCGGTTCGTGTTCGTTTCGCCCCGTCTCCGACTGGCATGTTTCATGTCGGCGGGGCGCGGTCCGCTCTCTACAACTGGGCGGTGGCGCGACAGTCCGGCGGCACGTTCGTACTGCGGATCGAGGACACCGACGCGGCGCGGAACAAGCCTGAGTGGATCGAGGGCATCATCAGCGCCCTCTCCGCGATCGGCATCAATGACTCCGACGCCGCGTTCGAGGGCCCGTACTTCCAGTCTCAGAACGCCGACCGTCACCGCGAGGCCGGTCTTCAGCTGTTCACGTCCGGGCGCGCGTACTACTGCGACTGCACCCGTGAGCAGGTCACGGAGCGGACGGGCTCGCAACAACTCGGGTACGACGGGTTCTGCCGGGACCGGGGGCTGGCGTATGAGGCGGGCCGGGCGATGCGGTTCCGGACTCCGGACGAGGGCGAGACCGTGGTCGTCGACCTGATCCGCGGGGAGCCAGCGTTCCCGAACAGTGCGATCGAGGACTTCGTGATCGCCCGCGGGGACGGCTCTCCGGTCTTTCTTATCGCCAACGTCGTCGACGACCTGGACGAGGGAATCACCCAGGTCATCCGGGGTGAGGAGCACCTGTCGAACACGCCAAAGCAGCAGCTGCTGTGGGAGGCGCTGGGCGCGAAGCCTCCGGTGTGGGCGCATCTGCCGGTGATCGTGAACGAGAAGCGGCAGAAGCTGTCCAAGCGCCGGGACAAGGTGGCGCTGGAGGACTACCTCGCCGAGGGCTACCTGTCTGAGGCGATGGTCAACTACCTGATGCTTCTCGGTTGGGGCCCTGGAGGCGATCAGGAGATCCTGCCGTACGAGGAGCTGGAGCGGCTGTTCCGCATTGAGGATGTGAACGGGTCCTCTGCGTTCTTCGACGTGAAGAAGCTGGCGGCGTTCAACGGCGAGTACATCCGGGCGCTGGACCCGGAGGCGTTCGCGGCGGCGTGTGCTCCGTGGCTGGTGGCTCCGTACGCGCCGTGGAAGCCCGAGGCGTTCGACCAGGCCGTCTTCGAGACGGTGGCGCCGCTGGCGCAGACGCGGGTGGCAGTTCTGTCCGAGATCACGCCGAACGTGGACTTCCTGTTCCTGGACGAGCCGGTCTTCGACGCGACGTCGTGGGCCAAGGCCATGAAGGGGGACGCCGCCGAGGTATTGCGCGACGCCCGTACCGATCTGGCCGCCGCTCCCTGGAATGCGGGCGACCTCAAGGCTGTCCTGGAGGCCGTCGGCGCCAGGCACGGGCTGAAGCTCGGCAAAGCTCAGGCTCCGATCCGGGTTGCGGTTACCGGCCGCACCATCGGCCTGCCGCTGTTCGAGTCCATGGAGCTGCTCGGCCGTGACCGCGTGCTGGCTCGGCTGGATGCTGCTACTGAGCGACTGGCCGCTCAGTAGCAGCCGGTCTCAGGCGATCTTGGCCAGCAGGCCTCCCCAGGCGGCGGCGAAGTAGCCGGGGTCGAACTTGGCGAGGGCTTCGTACGCCTCCTTCATCTCCGTCCGCGGTACGGCGGCCCGCTCGTAGATCTGCTCGCGAAGGCGAGCAAGATCAGGGGCGGGCTGTCCGGTGAGGGTGGCGAGGTCGCCGAGGCCAGCGATGGGGCGGATCAGGCAAGGCAGGCCGGCCAGGAGGGCCTCGGCCGCGCATCGGCTCCAGCCTTCTTGCATCTGCGGGGCGAACACTCCGACGTCGCAGGCTCTCAGCAGTCGGAGGTAGGGCTCGCGCGGCAGGTCGTAGTGGGTTCCGGTGAAGCCGACGGTGTTATGGCCTGTGGCGATCACCCGCAGGTCTGGATCTCCGGCCAAGGCAGCGGCGACGGCCTCGGTGCCCTTCCAGTGGACAGCCTTGCCGGTGTAGACGGCGATGGTGTCCGGTGCCAGGTCGAACTCTGCCCGGCACTCGTCACGGTCGAGGGTGCGGGCCCAGTCGATCTCGGTGAGGTCGAAGGCGTTGTAAATGACCTCCGTGGCGTGGACGCCGTGGGCGCGAAGGAAGCCGGCCCAGTACGGGGCGACGCACACCACTGCTGCGCACTGCGGCAGGACGGCGAACAACCGTTGCCAGAGCATCGCTTCGATGGGAGCGGAGTCGTGCTGGAGCGGTTCGTAGTGGTGCAGAACGAAGATCGTGCGGGCTCGCATGGCCGGGGTGAACAGCAGCAGGCTGAGGTCGTCCCATACGAAGGTGCCAGCGCTGTGCTCCATGGCGCGAATGCCGGGAGCGAGACGAGCGAGGTGGCGTACTTTGCGCCAGCGGCGGGTGCGGTAGGTGCGCTTGTAGTCGGGGATGGTTCGCCATTCGACCTGTTCGGCGGTGGTCTCGTGAAGCATCCGCAGGTAGGCCCGGCCTCCGGTGCGACCTATCGGCTCCATGGAGTGCACCACCGGCTTCATATTCGTGCCTCCTGGCCGCCGCGCTGGAGCCGTTCGTATTCGGTGTGGAGCAGGGTGCACGCCGATTCCAGATGTGTGTTGAAGGGGCGGGCGGCCTTGGCGAGGGGGAGATAGAAGTCGGCCAGGGTGGAGACGAACTTCTGGCGACGACCGGGGTAAGGGGACTGCTGCAGGTCACGCAGGTTGTGGATGCGGTCGGCGAAGCGCACCAGCAGCCCGGCGGGCTCAAGACCTGCGGTCTTGGATCGCCAGGCTCCCTCGTCCCCGGGCTGTTTGACCCGCATCTCCAGGCGGTGTGCAGGGGTCATCGCGCGCAGCCGTTCGGCGAAGGCCTCGCCCATTTGTGCGGCCAACAGCGGCCCCGAGTCGGGCGAGACTTCCAGGGCATCGTGTAGCAGGCCGAGGATGAGCGTGTCGGGATCGGTGACGGCGAGCTCGTCTCGCAGGACGGTGACGACGGCAAGGGGATGCTCCAGGTAGGGGGTTCCCTGGTCGCGGGTGTGACCGGCGTAGATAGTCAGGGCGAGGGCCGAAGCTTGACGACCGCGGGACCTATGCGGCTCATCCCATGTGGTGGCGTTCAAGGTGTCCACGATGGTGCTGAGGCTGTGCGTGGTCATGAGACTGGCCTCTCACCCGCGCTGTTCAGCGGGCCATTGGGGGTATTGGCGATGTGGTCGGCGAGGAGAAGGGTGTCGCCGACAGCGAGAGCGTCGAGCCGGAGATCAGCCGCCGCGTGCATGGCCTGCTCAGCGGTCCGCAGGATCGGGGTGCCCTTGAGGTTGAACGAGGTGTTGAGGAGCAGAGGCAGGTCGGTGCGGCGGTGGAAGTCCTCCAGCAGGCGGCGCATGCCCTGGTGGTGGGCCTCGACGACTTGCAGGCGGGCCGTCCCGTCGTGGTGGACTACCGCGCTCATCTGTCCGGCTCGGTCGGGCCGGACTTTGACGACGCGGTTCATGAATGGATCGCCGTCTCCGTCGAACCAGTCGGCGGCGTGTTCGGCGAGTACGGCCGGGGCGAAGGGTCGGTAGGCTGCTCGCTGCTTGAGGGCGTTGAGCCGTTCGCGGGTGCTGGTGTCGCCAGGGTGCGCCAGGATCGAACGATGGCCCAAGGCGCGCGGTCCGAACTCCATCGGCCCTTGGACCCATCCGACGATGTGGCGGTCAGCGAGCAGAGCAGCCACGGTTGGTTCGAGGCGTTCACCCAGGTGTGAGATGGCCTGGTACCCGGCGGGCAGGCCGGTGGTAGGAAATCGCCCGGGTTCCGGGCCCCAGCCGGCGTCGATGGGGACCGCCAGTCGGGGTTGGCCGAGCTGGTAGTTCCAGGCGTACAGGGCGGCTCCGAGCGCGGTGCCGGCGTCATGTGGGGCGGGGGCGACAAACAGCGTCTCGAATCCGGCGTCGGCGGCCAGGTGACCGTTCAGGTGGGAGTTCAACGCGCATCCGCCGGAGAAGACCAGGGTGCTCGCGCCGGTGAGCCGTTGCAGATGGCGGGCGACGTGGGTGACGGCGCCTGCGAAGACCTCTTGGACGGCGGCGGCCAAGTCAGCTCGTTCGGTCAGTGTGGCATCGGCGGCGCTGTCGGCGGTCCAGGCGCGGTCGCCGATGACGAGCGGGGTAGTGGTGTCCGCCGAGCCCAGTGGGTGCGGGATCCGGACCTCGCCGTCAGCGTCCATGCGAACGAGGGAGCGGACGTCGTCGCGATGGCGTCCGGGGTCACCGAACGCGGCCAGCGCCATCAAGCTGCCTTCGGGCTCATCGCCCGGCGGGATGATTCTCATAGCGAGGTTGCGGTAGAAGTGGCCGAGCGAGGGGTGCACGCGGCGCGGACCGGTGGGGCCCGGGGCAACGGTCGGCATGGCCTGGTGGATTCGGTCGACGCGGTCGGGGCGAAGGTCGTAGCCGGTAATGCGTTCCCGGCTTGGGCCGAAGTCGGCGCCGAGGGAGGATCCGCCCGCGTCGATGACCAGTCCGGCTGCGTGGTGATGCCCCGAGAGCAGGTACCCGGCCATGATGTGCGCGGTGTGGTGGGAGATCAGCCGCAGACGGTCACCGAGCGGCGCAGGGAGTAGTGCGGCGAGTTCTTCGCGCTCTTCGCCCAGCCACCATCCGGCGGCCGGGGCGGGGCGCATGGATGCGGTCCAGACGGCGTCGATGTCGGCTGGGGTGATGCCGGCGGCATCCAGGCACCAGGCGAGGGAGTGGGTGGGGTTGGTGAGAACCCCTTTGTGGGTGTGCCGATGGTGCTTGATGCCGCTCCATCGTTCCTCTTCGGCTGCGTAGAGGCGACCGTCGACGATTAATGCGGCGGATGTGTCGTGGTGGAAGTTCAGGCCGAGGACTGCGGGCACGAGCAAGCACCTCCGGGCGGGGAATCGTGGGTCAGGCAGCGGTGGCAGGTTCCGGGACACGCAGCGGGATCACGGGCGAGCCGGAGTCGGTGTATTCGTGGCACTTGCCGCAGAAGCGGTAGTGCGCGCAGCGCGGTGCGAAGACCTTGGCTGCGAAGTCGGAGTCGTAGATGTTGAACTCGCTGTCGTCCTTGGCCATCGCGTTGAAGCAGCGGTAGCAGGAGCCGTCGAGTTCGACCATGAGGTGCTGGTCGAGGTAGCGGGCGCATAGACCGCCCAGGTCGTTCGGGGGCTGGCCGACGTCGATGTGGTGGACGTGGTTGGTGACGTGGATGGCCCCGTAGGCAGCGCAGAGGTCCGCGAGCTGGGAGAGCCGGTGGTCGCTGATCCCTTCCAGGACGCTGTTGACCACGACGGTTTTGCCCGCGGCCCGCAGGATTGGGACGGTGGCGTGGACCTGCTCGTAGTTGCCATGTTCGTCGTCGCAGCCGATGAGGACCTGGTCGTAGCACTCCAGCGTGGTGTCCATCAGGCGGTGGTTGCGGGCGAGGGTGATGGCGTTGGTGCCCAGCACCATGACCTTGTCGGGGAGCCGGGTGCGGGCCAGGCGGCTGAGTTCGGGAAAGGCGCGGTGGACGGTGGGTTCGCCGCCGTTGATGTGCAGTTGCTGGAACGGGATCGTGTCCAGACGGTCCAGGACCGTGGAGAACATCTCCTGAGGCATGTTCTCGCCCTGGGCGCCGTCGGCGAAGATGCAGAAGTCGCAGGAACGGTTGCACTTCGTCGTGATCTTGATCTTGGCGGTCTTCAGGATCCGGGATCGGGCGGCTCCGGTGGGCATGGTCGTACTCCTTGGGTCACGAGAGGTGGTGCGTCATGCGGCGTGTGCGCTGAGGAAGTCCTCCACCAGCGCGTGATGGCGCGCCCACTGGGTGAGGGCGTCGCGTAGGACGGCGGCAGTAGTGGGGCCGGCGGGCAAGATGTCGGCCATGCGGGCAGCGAGACTCTGCTCGGGAGTGCTCCCGTCGGAGGCCAGGGAGCGCAGGACCTCGGTGGCGGCACGTAGTTCCTTGGCCTCGCGGGTGATGAGGTATCCGGTGATGGCGCCGCGTGGCGGGTCGAGGTAGTACAACCAGCGGGCGACACGGACGCGGAGCATCCCGGCGGTCATCGTCCAGGCCATGGCGCGTGAGCCCTCGGCCTCTTCGAATTCGGCACCGTCGGCTGGGGCGGGGACCTGGTGCATAGCTGCGTCCAGAGCGATGTGCGCGGCGCGTAGAAGATCCCGTATCGCAGGGATGCGGCCTGTCTCGTACGGCAGGCCGCTGCCTGCGTGGCGGAGGAACATCTCGGCGTGCCGCTCCAGTCCGGCGGGGTGCCACTGGGTGAGGGCGGCGGACTTTCCCGGGCAGCGGGTGCGGGTCGCCAGCGATGCAGCAGCGAACCAGCAGGGGGCGAGGTAGTGCCAGGCCACGCAGTGCCGGCGGTATCCGGGCAGGTCTTCGCTGACGTTGTCGACGCTGTCGGCGGCCAATTGATACCGGCCATTGAGGCGGGAGTCGAGGATGCCCCGGTAGAAGCGTTCGTCCTGGCGAGTCCACGGGACCATCTGGGCGTGGGACTTCCACCGTTGGAGTGTGGGTTCGTGGCCGTGGATCAGGCTCCAGGTAGCCAACTCAGGTGGTGAGATGCGGCGCTGATGAACCTCGGCCAGGGTGAAGGCGAAGCCAGGCGGGTGCTCCAGCAGCCGCCGGTTGCGGGGCTCGCGGATGACGGCGTCGGCGTGGGCGGCCGCCAGGTGATGGTTCCACTCCCGCCAGTCCGCGGGGGCTGACTCCAGGAGGACGCGGACATCCAGGTCGGAGTGCGGGGCGCGCAAATCAGCGCGCTGCCACTTGTGTGTGAGCATCGCCGCGTTAATGCCGTGGCGGGCGAGCGCCCGCTCGTACTGTGCGCCCAGCACCTCGTACAACGGCAGCGTCGTGGTCGGAGCGGGGGTCACTGCTCTTCTCCGCCCGAGGGGCGCCGGGCGCATGACGGGGAGCCGGTTCCGGTGGTGACCATGGGCAGCAGGGGGAGGACGGGGGCGCCTTCGGGTCGTTCCATTCGGTCCCAGCGCAGGTCGTAGTCGACGTAGTGAAAGCCCTGCCATGCCTCGTTGCCGTTGCGCTCCAGCATGGCGCGGAACAGGTGCTCGAAGGCGTCGGGGAGCGTGCCGTCGGCCAGGTGCGTCTTGAGGGGGATGTCGCGGTTGTGGAGGATGCATGGCCGGGCGATCCCGCTAGGGGTGATCTTGATGCGGTTGGCGTCTGAGCAGGTCGCGCAGCTGGAGTTGGAAATGAACCCGATCGATCCGGCCCAGCCGGTCGGCTGGAGATAGCGGCCGGGGCTGCGGACACCAAGTTCCTCACGGGTGACTTCTCCCGCGTCAGCGAACCAGTCGTCCAGCCGTGTACGGACTTCTGCCTCGGGGATGAACTCCGTGTCGAACATGGCCTGGGCCGGGCCGATGTTCTGCAGCTCGATGAGGCGGACTGCGACGGGCAGGTGCCTGGCGAGCTCTGCGACGCCCAGGGCGTCTTCCAGGTAGGTGCGCTGGAGGACGCAGTTGATCTTTACTTTCAGCCCTCGGGCGAGGGCCTCGTCGATCGTGGCGCGGGTCTTGTGGGGATCGCCGCCACCCATGATGACCGCTGATCGGGTCGGGTCGAGGCTGTGCAGGCTGACGTTCAGGTAGGTGAGTCCGGCCTGGTGGAATTGTTCGACGCTCAGTCCGCGGCGGAGATTGCCGTGGCTGGTCATGCCGATCGAGGCGCCGGTACCGAGGCCGTCCGCGAGGGCGGTGATGACATCGAGGATGTCGGCGCGCAGGGTGGGCTCGCCGCCGGAGCAGTGGGCCTTCTTCACATTCCAGGCACCTGCCTCGGCGGCGATGGCAGCGTAGTTGGCGGCGGTCAGGGGCCGTTCCTTGTGGCCGTAGTCGGGCATGCAGCTGGGCTTGCAGAAGACGCAGTCCAGGTTGCAGAGCGAATTGAGGGTGAGCGCGAGATAGGGGTGGTTGCGGCCGGTGGCGGTGAAGGCCGTGATCAGGTCCTGGTGGCCGGTGGCGAGCATCGGTCAGCCTCCTTCGGTCAGAGTGCGGCGATCCGGGTGGTGGCCAGACCGTTGAGCGGTGAGCTGGTCAGATGGCGCTGAAGGTTGTCGCTGAAGAACGCCACAGCGTCGTTCATGTAGGTGCGCGACAAGGTGGCGCTCTTGGGCGTGAGGACGACGTGTTGGTGTCGCCGCAGGCGGTCGTCCAGCGGCAGGGGTCTCGGCTGGGTGACGTCCAGACCCGCACCGCGTAGGGCGCCACTGTCCAGTGCGTCGAGCAGCGCGGCGTGGTCGACGGTGGAGGCCCGGCCGAGGTTGAGGAACAGCGCGCCTGGCCGGAAGGCAGCAAATGTCGCGCGGTCGAAGAATCCGGCCGTATCAGCGGTCGCCGGTAGGAGATCAACAACGACCTGGGCAGCGCCGACCGCCTGGTAGATCTGATCGGGCGGCATCCAGGTGATGCCAGATGCACGGCGCGACGGCGGATTGCGGCGGATGCCAATGACATGCATACCGAAGGCGCTGGCAGCGCGAGCAAGATGAGAGCCGATGCTGCCGCAACCGACGATGGTCATGGTGGCTCCCGCCAGGTCGAAGAAGTCGTCGACGAGGTCGTCCTTCCACCAGGGCTCTGTCTGTTGCAGGCGGGCGCTGGTGAATAGGCCACGGGAGAAGCCGAGGATGAGGCCCATGGCGTGCTCGGTCATCGGGCGGCCGTGGAACCCGTAGGAGCGGGTGACAGCGATCCCCGCGGCCTCTGCCTCAGCGATCGGCAGGTGATCTGTTCCGGCAGCGGGCGAGGCGATCCACCTAAGGTCCGGAGCGGCGGCGAACCAACTGGAGTCAAATCGCCAGCCGAAATACACGTGGGCGCCAGGCAACTGGTCGGGGACGGTCTCGGTGGTGGCGACGCGAAAGTCCACACCGGGAAACGCAGCGCGTAGTGCGTCAGTCTGGATCGCGGACAGGCGCCAGAAGAAATGCGGGGACTCCAGACAGGCCAGAACCACGGGGCGGCTCATCGTGGTCCGCCGATGGTCGCTGGAGCCGGGACAAGAGCCCAGGGCGCCTGTTCGGCGAGCAACGAGCCGATGGTGGCCAGGTAGTCGTGCCGCTGGGTGAGCAGCGCGGTCCCGGCTCGAACCAGGCGTATGCGGTCACGCGGCATGACCGTCAGGGCCCGCTGGATCGCGGCAGCCAAGGAGGTTGGGTCGCCCGGAGCAGCTGTGAATCCGGTCCGGCCCTCCAGGACGGTTTGGAGGAGGCCGCCCGTACGTGTCGCTACCACCGGCCCGGCCTGCGCCGCGAAGGCTTCCAACGGAATCCGGCCGAACGGTTCTTTGCGGGACGGCACCACCACGGCCCGCAGCGCGGGGCTGTGCAACCAGCTACGGATGGCGGGGCTGAAGTGCGTGAGCAGGGTCGCGTCCAGCCCGAGTTCGCCTATCGTGCTGGCTAAGTGGGCTTGGTCCCGGTTTTCGCGCTGCCCCGGCGTGGTCGCCGCCAACACCAGGTGGGGAACTCGGACGTGCTGGTCCCGCAGAATTTGCAGGGCATACAGCAGGTCCTGGAATCCCTTCTCCGGCACGGGACGCCCAAGGGCAAACAGGAAGCCACCCCGAGCACGGAGGGGAAGTGGCAGAATCGGCGCCATCTGATGGGGCTCCTCCTGCAGCAGCAACCCATTCGGCAAATCCACGATGGCTGTGGCGGGGACCTTGTAGGTGAACTTCAGGTGCTCGTTCATGTGCCGGGAGATCGCCCCGATCCGGCTACCGCGGTTGGCAGCCGATTCAAGACCGGCCCTCTCCCAGCGGATGCGCTCCTGGTCCTCGGGGTGAGCCAGAGCGGCCGTGGAGCGCGGAACCAACAGCAGATCCACGCCCTTGGGTGTGTACGGGGCGAGGCCAAGGAATGGTACGTCCAGGCCAATCAGGAGGCAGCGGTCCGACCGGGCGGCGATGGGGGCGCTCTCCTCCCCGACCAGTCCGCACAGGTTCTCACTGCCGCGTACCGAATCGGTCAGCGCATGCCCATTCGGGATCGGGAGGATCTCGGCGCCCGCAGCGTCCAACATCCGGTGGACTTGGGCGGCCCACTGTCGGTCGTGGCCCGGGTGCCCGGTCGGGATGTGCGCGGGCACCACGGTGAGGCGGCCAGGCGGTAGCAGCCGGGTGAGTGCCGTGAGGAAGGCGCGGTTACTGAATCCACTCCCCGAACTGGCTCCGTAGAAGCCCTCGTGCAGGGCGACAATCACGCGGGGCTGCCGGTCGGAGCCGGGTATGACCAGTGGGCCGACGCGGGGCCGGCCGATCAGCGGTGCCCCGATCGTCTGGGGCAGATGGATTTCTGGCACGGTGTCTCGCCTCCTTCGAGGACGCAAGTGCGGGCGGGCGCGGGTGTGATCAATGGCTGCGATGGCCGAGGGGGTCTTCAGGACAAATGGCGAGCTGGCACCAAGCGCGGGTCGCATGCCTCCCGATGTCCAGGGACCAAGACGTCGCCATGGCTTGGACGATGCCCAGGCCCCGACCGGATTCCGCCGCGTCCGCTGGCCAGCCAGTACTTGGTGCGTCGTTCCTGCTGTCGCAGCCGCCGTCGGTGACCGTGATCTCGAAATCCACGATGCGGCTGTGCTCGGCGGTCCAGTCCAGGCAGAGCACGAGCGGCGGGCTGCCGGACATGAACGCGTTGGTGGCCATCTCCGACACAGCCAGTCGGGCGTCGTCCCCCGGCTTGTCTGGGCCTGCGCTGAGCAGGGCGACCGTCACAGCACTACGGGCAACGTTTGCCACAAGCGGAGTGAACGGCAAGTCCATCCGCAGGTGTCCCGACGTACGGGCTGCAGGGTGCGGTTGCTCAGGTTTGGGCTCGGGGGCACTGCACGGCCGGCTGCGGGAGATGTTCGCGTGGCGCTTCAAGACCTTGGTCCCCTCTCCCTCAGCGGCGAAGGTGACGCCCTTCTGCCCTGGACTCCAGGACACCGGATAGGGGCCTGCTGGCGTCAGCCGATCAATCGGTCAACTCGGTCAACTTCCGTCAAGGGGTGGGCAAGCGGTGGCTGGTGGGCATGACGATGGACAAGTTCCGGATTCGGGATCCTCTGGAGGACGTGGGGTGGTCGGCGGTGGGTGCGCGGTCCGTACAGCCGAACGCGGTCTTGGTCGCCTGTCTGGAGGAGCTGGGCTGGAGCCCGAAGATCCTGGCCCGCAAGCTCAACCGGGTATTCGGCCCGGGAACGGTGGCCGAGTCCGCGCCGTATCACTGGCGTGATACCTCAGCCCTGCCGCGCTCTCCGCTGCCGGCTATGGCCGCGTACGTGTTATCCCAAGACTTGGGCAGAGTCATATCGGTGGCCGAGCTATGGCAGGGACGTGCGGCGGACTCTCCAATGCTCGTCCCCGCCGATACCGATCTCGCGCGGCCCTGGACGGTTCAGGGCTTGGGAAGCATCGTGGAGGACTGGGTGCTCGGAGGACTCGTCGACCGACGCCGCTTCCTGGCGATCTCCGGCTCCGGCCTGATCGCCGTAGTGGCCCAATATCTGGACGGCACCGCCGGACGTGGCACCTATACGCGCCGCATGGCAAGTGCCTCGGGCGCCGACCCGTTGATCGACCAAGTCGAACACCACCTCCCGCTCTTGCAGATGCTGGACGACGAGCACGGAGGGGCCCGGCACCTTCCCTACGTCGGCGCCCAATTCCGGGCCGTGGGTCTGCTCGTCCACGACGGAGGACACTCCGAGACGGTGCTGACGCGGCTAGTGCGGGCTCTGGCTGAAATCGGCCAACTCGCGGGGTGGATGGCCTTCGACGCCGCCGACCACGGTCTGGCTCAGCGGTATTTCGTCACGGCACTGCGCGCTGCTCACCAAGTCAACGACCTACCGCTGTGCGCGCACATCCTCGCCGACCTAGCCTTCCAGGCCGCCAGCAGAGGCCACCCCGCCGACGCCATCGCCCTCGGCGAAGCCGCCCGCCGGGCCAGCGACGCGGCCCCGCTCGCAGTGCGAGCCTCGGTCCTGTCACGGCTCGCATACGCCTATGCTGCTGCCGGCCGCGCAGCCGACTTTGCACGCACCCGCTCCACCGCCCGTGAACTGATCGAACGGCGTGGTGGAGGCGAGGACGAACCGCGCTGGATGTACTTCCTCACCGACAACCACCTGGACTGCCAGGCGGGATACTCGCTGATCCAAATGGGACGCACCCAACAGCGTGACGGCTCCAACGCATCCGCAAAATCAGTCCTCACGCAGGGCTCCGACCTACTGGAAACCGGCGCCCACCAGGTCGTCCGGGGTGACCCCAGCCAGCGACGGGGCCTATTCGAGGGAGCCTGGCTGGCGCTCGGCCACAGCGCACGGGGTGACCTGGAACTTGCATGCCAGGTAGGCCAAGCCGCAGCCGACCGCCTCGACGTTGTCCGCTCCCCGCGTAGCACCGCCCTGCTCCAACAACTGGCCGCTGACCTACGCCGACGCCAGCGCAATCCCTACGTCAGCAGCTTCCTGCCCGTGCTAGAACAAGCCCTTGCCCAGAATGCGCCAGCTTCTGGGCCATCCCGCTAGAGTCCGGTTCCATGACCCGAAACGAGCGCGTTGTTGTGGTCGGGGCCGGTGTCTCCGGACTGACGACCGCCGTCCTGCTGGCCGAAGCCGGGGCGGCAGTGGAGGTGATCGCAGATCAGCTGCCTGGACCAACTTCGCTGGCAGCGGGCGCCATGTGGGGGCCATACCTGGTCGAGCCCAAGGACAAGGTCGACCAGTGGAGCCGCGACTCCTTGGCCGAATTCGAAACACTGGCATCGGACCCGGCCACCGGTGTCCGGATGACCAGCGGCATCGAAGCCTCCCGTCATGCCGAGGCCGCGCCCGACTGGGCCACTGCCCTGCCTGGCTTCCACCCGTGCGATGCCGCCGAACTGCCCGAGGGATTCGCTTCCGGCTATCGATTTACCGTGCCGTTGATCGACATGCCGGTCTACCTGGACTATCTCCAGCGGCGGCTGCAGGCAGCCGGGGGCGGCGTCGAGCAGCGCACCTTGCGCTCGCTCTCGGAGGCCGGCCCCGCTTCGGCGATCATCAACTGCGCTGGCCTGGGCTCCCGGGCGCTGATTCCTGATCCCAACGTCAGGCCGATCCGCGGCCAGCACGTCGTTGTCACCAACCCAGGGCTGACCGAGTTCTTCTCCGAGGACACCGGAGCCTCGCCTGACCTGCTCTGCATCTACCCGCACGGTGACACCGTGGTTCTCGGCGGTACCGCCATCGACGGAGACACGAGCCTCGATGGAGATACCGAAGCCGCAGCGGGCATCTTGACCCGCTGCATCGCGGTAGAGCCCAGGCTCGCGAACTCGCGCGTCCTCGAACACCGGATCGGCGCCCGCCCTACCCGCGATCGCGTCCGCGTCGAAGCCGCGCCTCTCCCAGACGGCACGCTCTTGATCCACAACTACGGTCACGGCGGCGCTGGGGTCACCCTGTCCTGGGGCTGCGCCCGCGACGTCCGCAGGCTGTGGACAAGGAAGTGATCTTCAACTGAGAGGTCGCGGACGGGCAAAGACGGCTGGGGTGCAACGGTCAGCGCGCTGCAGCGTTGAATTTGGCGATCTTCTCCGGCAGTTCGGCGAGCGAGTCAATCCGCATCGTGGTGATCCGGTCGGCATCGGGATCACGTTGCTGGATGGTGCCCCACGGGCCGCGCCGGATCAAAGCGGTGAGGAGACCGGCCTCGACGGCCGGGCGAATATCGTTGTCGAGTCGGTCTCCCACGTACAGGATCTCGCCCGCTTCGGCCGGGGTCGCGTCGATGACGTGCTCGAAGAACTTCACATCCGGCTTGGACGCGCCCCAGTCATCGCTGGTGGCGATCATGTCGGCAGGCAGGTCCAGGCCGCGCAGAAGGCCGCCGGCGCGGACAGTCTGATTCCCTGCGATGCCGACCCACAGCCCGACCTCGCGCAGCGCGGTGAGCGCAGGCCGCACGTCGGCGTACAGGTCGTCTTCGCCGAACCACTCCGGCTTTCCCGCCGCAGCACGCTTTTCTCGCTCCTCGGTCAGGGCGAAGCCTGGCCGGAACTCCTGGAACGTCTCTCGATAGTCCCGACCCTGCGCGATGACAGCTCCGAACATCGCGGCGAAGGTATGCCGGGGAACTTCCAACCAGTCCGCCCACGTGCCGTACTCGCGGGTCTCGTTAACCAGGCATTCACCAACGTCGAACACGACAGCACGAATCATGAACGGCAGCGTATGGTTTTTCGGCAACTCCGCAACGCGCTCCCGATGGCACCGAGCGGATGGCTCCCCGTCCCAGCGATGTCGTCCACATCAGGTCGTCCCGAGAGGGACAGTTGCTGAGTGCAAGGGGGTGGAGTGCATCACGTCCCAGCGGTAGACCCGACTCTCGCGGCGTAGCTCGACCAGCTGGACTTCGCGGACGGTGAACTGCTGCGGCTCTACGTTGCGTAGTTCTTGGATCTTCTTGCGGACGCGTGAGGCTTCTGTCTCTTGATTGCAGTAGGCGACGCCTAGATGCGGGCGGAAGTCGTGCGTTGGTTGGTGCTGTTTGAGACCCGTGTCCACGCAGGCGGTGGCCAGAGCTTGGTGGAGCGCGAGCAGCGGCGCCCATGGGGCGAGGCTCAGCCGCACGGCTCCGCGAGAGCCGGCCACCGGGACTGCCTGGAGATCGAACGCAGGGAGCGAGCGACACCGGGACTGGGCGGCTGACACGAGATTCTTCAGGGTCTGCTCGGTGACGTCGTGCTGGTCACCGATGCGGCAGATGGTGATGTGCAGGCCCTCAGTCGGGACGATGTCGAAGCCAGCGCCCTCCAGCGGCTCCTGACAGCGCCGGGCCAGTTCCGCGACCTTCGGTGCGTGGTCCACGGTGAGGAACCAGTAGTAGCGCCGGGTGTTCGGCCCCCAACCTGGCCGCTGCCAATGGTTGCCCATTTCGGACAAGCTGGAGAAGGCGGCCCATTCATGCTCGGCGATCGCGTGTGGATCCGTCAGTGACGGAGGCCCCTCGGCGGGAAAAGTTGCAGATCGGGCCGAAGGCTGGACTGGATGCACCGAACTCCTCCGTGATGTTCCATTTACGGCGGAAGGGCTGGGTCGCAAATGGCATACGAGGCTGGCCGGGACCGCCATGTACGCAGCGCCTCTGCATACTCCAGCATCTCCGGCGGACGCGGCTGCTAGCGCAGCTGCGCCGCCTTCCCTGGGCGCCTCACCCAGTCAGCGCGGCGATGGCCGCCAGCAAATCGTCCAGGTTGCGTAGATCGGAGAAAACGATGTCTGCCCCGGCCGCCAAGAGCTCCTCGCTCGTCGTCTTTCCGGATGCCACGCCGATGACGGGTGCACCGCCGAGCAAGCCAGTCCGTACGTCTTCGAGCGAGTCACCGATGATGACGGTGTTTGCCCTGGTGAACTCCACACCGTGCTTAGTCTGGGCTCGGCTCTGGGCGATGCGGACGAGTGCGGGACGGTCATGATCATCGGAGGCGAAGCCGCCGATGTCCATGTCGACGTAGGCGTCCAGCTCGAATGCGCGCAGCTTGATCATCGCGTTCGGCTTGAGGTTGCCGGTGACCACCGTGGGGATCAGTCCAGGGGTCGTTTGGACGGCCCGCAGAGCGTCTTCCGCTCCCGGCATGAGCGTGCCCGTCCGCTTCATCTCGGCTGCATAGCCCGAGAGGTACTTCGGCAGAAGTTCCACCATGGCGGGGAGGAGGTCGGGGACCGATTCCGCAGGCACGCCGTTGGTCAGCAGCAGCTCGCGGATGGCAAGGGGCATGGTGACGCCGGTGCCCCGCGCGGGCAGCTGCTCGGCCGGGCGGCCGACGACCTCGGCGAACGCCTCGCGGTAGACCTGGCGGTCGAAGTCTCCGACATAGAGCAAGGTTCGGTCGATGTCCCACAGAATCAGCGACGGGTTGGCCACAGTGTCAGGTCTCCGTCCGCGAGACGGTGGCAGCGCGTTCGATCACGTCGTGAGCGTACGCGTTGGGCCCGGCGGTCCTGAGTTCGGTGGTCAAGGAGGTGAGGTGGTCCTTCA
The DNA here is from genome assembly GCF_027158125.1 of Streptomyces sp. H39-C1. Classification (NCBI taxonomy): domain Bacteria; kingdom Bacillati; phylum Actinomycetota; class Actinomycetes; order Kitasatosporales; family Streptomycetaceae; genus Streptomyces; species Streptomyces sp. H39-C1. The sequence goes on along the minus strand of NZ_JAPVLS010000059.1, from coordinate 17,031 downwards.
ATCGAGCGGATTGCAGGTGTTCGGCATGCGAGATGGCTTCGTGGGCGGTGGCGCAGGCCGCTTCGATATCGCCGGTGCGCACCTGTGCCGTGGCAGCTCGGGTGAGAAACAGAGCACGGGTACGCCGATCGGCCGGGTTCAAAGCAGCTTGTGCCGCTCCGAGGCTCTCCATGGCCTTGATCGGATTGTCGAGGTCGAGGTGGCAGCTGCCGGCCTGGCCGTGGATCTCGCCTTCGTTGATCCAGTACAACCAGTGTGGATCTTGCTCGGAGCGGCCCTTGGCGCACAACTCCGCTGCCTGCTCGAGAGCCCGCCATGCTGCCTGCTCTTCACCGAGCTTGGCGTGCCCCCGGGCTTGGCGCGTCAGCAGCATTGCGTGGAGCGCTGTGGTCCCCAACGACTTGGTCTTCTCCCGTGCGGCCTGCGCGGCCGAGACCGCGTCCCGCGGGTGCCCGGTGGAGTAGCTGTGAATGGCGAGGTAGGACAGAGCCGCCGCTCCGAGCCTGGGGTCACCGGACGCGTGAGCTGCGCGCAAGGAGGCCAGGAGGTACTGCTGCGCGAGATCGTGCTGCCCGGAGTCGAAATAGAACCAGCCGGTCTGTGCCGCAGTATCGGCCGCGATACCCGCGAGTTGGCGACCGATGGCCGCCCCGTAGGTTCCATGCTTCAAGGTCGTCGAAAGAAGTGCCAGGTGTGCGCTGCCGAGCTGCGCGAGACTGCCGCTGCCGGCACTCGCGTCCATCGTCCGCAGATGATCAATCGTGCCCTGAAGATGCAGCACAAGTGCGGCAGAAACGCTGCTGCCATCCACTGCGCGCTCCAGGGGCTCCGCATCGGCGGTACTCCAGTGATGGACATAGGCGGTTAACGCCATACCGCTCACCGCGAGGAAACTGCGACGTTCCACGGACCGGCCTCCAACCGCGTCGTTCAACGTGGCAACCATACGGCCGGCCGTCCACGGCAGCGCCGGATCCTGGTCCTCGCTCTGGGGTCGCGGTGGCAAAGGCACTGCGCGGGATGGACGTCCTGGGATCGGCACCTGGACGAGATGGCTGGGCACCTCGAGTCCACCCAGGAAGGCAATGATCTTGTCGATGTTGGTGAGCCGGCGCGAGCCGGATTCCAGCATAGAAAGGAACGCCTGACTCAGGCCCGTGAGTCCTGCGAGGTCTTCCTGCCGGAGTGATGAACGCTGACGAATCAGGCGACTGGCCAGGCCGAAGTCCCAGGCTGCAAGGGCACCCTGGACTGCCGGATCGCGCCAGACCCTGGACGGAACGCGCGGCAATTCCGGCACGAGAGCGGCCTCAAGCCGTGTGCAGGCCGCACACCGGTCGGCGTCGTTGTACCGGCTCAGCAGACCGTCACACTGCACGCACCGGCGTCCGACCTCGGCGGCCATTCCAACCTCCTGCCGGCGGACACGCGGATGAGCGGTGCAGCCTTGAGCGAATGGATATCACTCCCGCGATATCACCCAGCGAATGTGCAGAAACCCCGATCCTCACACATGGTTGATGGGCCGTCACTAGTGCCTCAACCCGTGAGCCGACAACCTCACGACCTCTGGGGCTCGCGATCGACCTCAGGGGGTCTGATGCTCACCACCGGACAGTCGGCCCAGCGACTGTCGATGTCGATGTCGCCGGAACCACGATCCGTGGCCTCGGTACGGCGGCAGTTGGCTGACGATCTCCACTTGTGGCATACCGACGACCTCGTCGATAGCGCCCAGTTGCTGGTGAGTGAGGCCGTTACCAATGCGATCTGCCATGTCGACGGAGTGATGGACGTGGGCGTGGTGGCCATCTGGGAGCCCCCCATCCTGCGGATTGAGGTCCACGATGCGGACCCGACACCATTGCCCGCACTGATAGGACCGGACTCGACGGTGAGCAATGGGGGCCGTGGCCTGTCCTTGATCGACGCGCTGGCATCGGCCTGGGGATGTTCGTTTCCTTCAACGGGCGGCAAGTACGTCTGGTTCGAACTTCACAGCCCGTAGTCCAGGGCGCAAAGCCTCCCTGCCGCGGACGCTCCACGGGCGATTTCCTCTCGCCCGACGGCCCGCAGTGAGGGAACGACCGCCTCCTCGCACCAGCGAGCGAGGCGGGGGACGTAGGTCTTGGGCATCGATCAGGACGCCCACCCCTGTAGGGCCTGCGTCCTTCCGGCCGTCCCGCACTCTCCAAGATCGCGCGAGTGCGGGACGGCCACCCAAGGCCCTTGCCCGTGGCCGAGGGCCGGCCCCCAGACGGTGAGCCCCGAAACATTTCGTCCTGGGGTCCGCTGATCGCATACCCGGAAGGAGGAGCTCTTGTGGCGCTGAGCGTCTCGCTGGTCATTCTGCTGCTGATCGTTGTCGTCCTGCTGATCCGTCAGAAGGCCGTGAAGCCGGTTCCCGCGGTGGTGTGTGCGCTGCTCGGCTTCGAATTGGCTAGTTCCCGGGCTGCGCCGGCGATCACGAAGGGCGTCGCGAACCTCGCCAGCGTGATCGCCGGCCTGCACTTCTAGACCGGCCGCCCCCGGTGGGCCGGGCGCTCAGCTGCTGGTGCACCCCCACGGCAGTAGCTGAGCGTTCGCCCCCGGGGACGGCCCCCTTTCTCCCCACTCACCGTCGACCCGAGGACCGACTGATGATGCAGATTCCGCAGCTTCTGGCTGCGTGCCAGACCAGCAACTCGGCGGCGGGCGTAGCTGCGGCCTGTCTCCTGGACGGCGCTCGCGGACGGGTCACAGCCTCCAGGACCTCGTGCTCCTCGTCCCGCTCGTTACGGCGAGTCCTGACTGGCTGGGTGGGCTGATGCGGGGCGGAGGTGCGTCATCCGGCCGGGGTGAGTTCCGGCCCGTCTATCACCCCGCGGGCCATGATGCCGAGCTGCGGGTGGCGCTGGAGGAGGTGGGGACGGGCCGGTGGATGGCGATACGGGATCTGCTGGCGCGGACCGGGACCCAATGGGACCTGCGAACGTCGCGTTCCCAGGTGCTGGCGGCAGCAGCGGCGAGGTCGGGTGTGGTGCAGGCGTGGCTGGTCGAGGAGCCGGGGAGCGAGGACGCGCAGGTGATGCGGGCCCGGGTCGCGGTGGAGCGGGCCTTGCACGCGGGCCGGGCCGGGCATGGCAGCACCGAGGCGCTGGCGTGGGAGGCGCGGGAGGCGTCCTTGATCGCGGCCGATCTGGCGCGGGCTGATCCGGTGCCGTGGGTGTGCCTGCTGGCGTTGGCGCAGCTGGATCGGGGGCTGCGGCGGGTGGAGCATCGGGTGCGGCCCACGGAGCCGATGTTGCCGCTGGGGCCGTGGCGTCTGCTCGATCAGGTCAATGCCCGTGACCCGTGCAGCCGGGAGGCATATCACCGGGTGCTGCAGTTCCTGCACGCGCAGGCAGTTGGCTCGCAGGCGGTGGCTCTGGATTTCGCGCGCTGGGTGGGTTCGTGGGCGCCGCCGGGGACGGCGGTGTCGGTGCTGCCGCTGTATGCCTATGCCGAGAACTACCGCAGCCAGCGGGCTCGTGGTGCAGAGGAACGGCTGATGCGCCGGCAATGGGGCCAAGAACCCATCGTCCTCGATGTGCAGCGAGCTCTGAACGGCTGGTTCCGCCATCCGCTACCCGTGGCCCGGTCGGTACTGGATCTCAACTACCTCGCCCATGCCCTATGGGCGGCCCACCAGTTCACCGATGCCGCAGAGGTGTTCACCGCGCTGGGACCGTACGCCGCCCGGCTCCCGTGGGCGTACGTCACCGACGACCCGGGCCGCCCAGATCTGGCAGAGGCGGAATTCGTACGAGCCCGCGGCCAGGCGCTGGCCGCCACCGAAGACGCGGCCCGCGCCGGTCCGCACCGCTGACCCGCCGCCCGCCGTCGCCACGACCGCAACCCGACCGCCCCAGCTCAGCGCCTCTTCTATCCCTTTTCTCCTCTCCACTCTTGTTCCGGAGGTCCTTCCATGTCCCCCACGCCACGATCCGGCCCTACCCGGTTGTCGGATGATGATGCCCTGTTGCGCGATCTTGGCTACGAGCCGGTCCTCACCCGGAGGATGGGGGCGTTCGGCAATTTCGCCATCTCCTTCTCCGTCATCTCGGTGCTGTCCGGGTGCATGACGCTGTACGGGTTCGGGATGGGCGCGGGCGGCCCGGCGGTAATGTTGTGGGGCTGGATCGTGGTCGGCGCGATGGTGATGTTCGTCGGCGCCGCGCTTGCCGAGGTCACCTCCGCGTACCCGACCTCCGGCGCCCTGTACTACATGGCCGACCAGCTCGGCGGGCGCCGCTGGGGCTGGTACACCGGCTGGCTCAATCTCCTCGGGCTGCTCGGGGCGATCGCCGGTATCGATTATGGGTGCGCGTTGTTCATGGGGGCGTTCGCGAACCTGCAGTGGGGGTTCGGGCCCACCCCGCAGTCGATCATGGTGATCTATCTGGTGATCCTGGCCGTGCATGCGGCGTTGAACCTGTTCGGTGTCCGGCTGGTCAGCGTCTTGAACTCCATCAGCGTGTGGTGGCATCTGGCCGGTGTCGGGGTGATCGTTACCGCGTTGACGCTGGTGCCCGCCCACCATCAGTCGGCGCACTTCGTGTTCACGACGTTCGTCAACGGCACCGGCTGGCACTCCAACCTGTACGTTGTGATGATCGGGCTCCTGCTGGCGCAGTACACGTTCTGTGGCTACGACGCCTCCGCGCACCTGTCGGAGGAGACCACCGATGCCCAGACCAGCGCCCCGCGTGGCATCGTCCGCTCGATCGCCTGGTCGTGGCTGGCGGGGTTCGTGCTGCTGGCCGGTCTGACGTTCGCCATCCAGGACTATGCCGGCACCCAAGGCTCGGCGACCGGGGTGCCGCCCGCGCAGATCTTCCTCGACGCCCTGGGCACCTCCGGTGCCAAGGGCCTGCTGCTGATCGTGATCGTGGCCCAGCTGTTCTGCGGAAACGCCGAGGTCGCCGCCTGCTCCCGGATGGTCTTCGCGTTCTCCCGCGACGGCGCTCTGCCCGGCTCCCGGCACTGGCGGCGGGTGAGTTCTCGTACCGGCACGCCGACCCGGGCGGTGCTGCTGTCGGTGACGGTCGCCGCGCTGCTCGCCCTGCCCGCCCTGTACAGCACGGTCGCATACGGGGCGGTGACGGCGATCAATGTCATCGGGATCACGCCCGCCTATGCCATCCCCATCTATCTGCGGCTGCGCGCTGGTCGCCGCTTCACTCCCGGCCCGTGGAACCTGGGCCGCTGGGGCGTACTGATCGGCTGGGTGGCCGTGGTCTGGGTGGTCTTCGTGACGGTGCTGTTCTGCCTGCCGCAGACCCGCCCCGAGCACAGCCTGGTCTCGGTGGCCTCCTTCAACTACGCGCCCATTGCGCTGGTGGTCGTGCTGGCGCTGGCCGCGTTCTGGTGGCGCATTGCCGGGCGCGGCTACGAGGTTCCTACCGTGGCTGCGGACCGGGAGATGGCGAAGCTGGAAGCGGAGATCGTCTGATGGCCGGCACGACCGCGCGCAGCGGCCCCGCGTCCCGCCCGGACCTTCTGCCCCAGGTGGCGGGCGGGCGCCGCCCGACCGGCCAGCTCACCCTGGCCCAACTGCGCGACCACGTGGCTTCCGGCCGGATCGATACCGTGCTGCTCGCCCTGCCCGATCTGCAGGGCCGGCTGAAGGGCAAGCGATACCACGCGCGGCACTTCGTCGACCGCGTTGCCGAGGGCGGTGCGGAGGTCTGCGCCTACGTGCTGGCCACCGACATCGCCATGACCCCGGTCGACGGGTTCGAGCTGGCTTCCTGGCAGACCGGCTACCAGGACCTGCGGGTCATCCCCGACCTGTCCACCGTGCGGGTCCTGCCCTGGATGCCGGGTACCGCGCTGGTCCTCGCCGACGCCGTCGACCCCGACGCGCATCTGGTCGAGGTGTCCCCGCGCCGGATGCTGCAGCGCCAACTGGCACGAATCGCCGCCCAGGGCCTGCAGGTCAAGACCGGCCTGGAGAGCGAGTTCGTCCTCTACCGGGGCACCTACGCGCAGGCCGCCGCGTCCGGCCACCACGGTCTCCAACCGATCACGGCGGAGAACCTGGACTACGCCCTGGACCATGATCCGGGCACCGATCGGTTCTTCCGGCGCCTTCAGGCGGCCCTGTCCGGTGCGGGTCTGCCGGTCGAGGCGATCAAGACCGAGGGGGCCGCAGGTCAGGTCGAGGTGACTTTCCCGTACGGTGACGCGCTGGCGGCTTGCGACGGGCATCTGGTTTTCAAGCATGCCGTGCGGCTGATGGGTCAGCGCGCCGGCATGGCACCGACCTTCATGGCCGCTCCGGTCACCGGCACTGCCAGCGGCCTGCACTTGCACGTGTCCGTGTGGAAGGACGGTCATCCGGTGCTGGCGGGCCCCGACGGCAGCCTGTCGCAGCCGGCGGAGCAGGCCATTGCGGGGCTGCTCGATGCGCTGCCCGGTCTCGCGCCGTTGTACGCACCGAACGCCAACTCCTACAAACGGTCCGCGCCCAATTCCTTCGCGCCGGCCCACTTCACCTGGGGTATCGACAACCGCACCTGCGCGGTGCGCGTCGTCGGCCACGGCGACGGCCTGCACCTGGAGATCCGGCTGCCAGGCGCGGACGCCAACCCCTACCTCGCCCTCGCCGCCACCCTGGCCAGCATCACCCACGGGCTCGACCACGAACTGAAGCCCCCACCGCCGTGCACCGGCAACGCCTACGACACCACCGACGCGCCGCCGCTCCCCACCACCCTCGATCACGCGCTCACCGCCTTTAACCAGCACCCGGTCGCTCAGCGGGCGTTCGGCACTGCCGTGGTCGCGCACTATGCCCGCCTCGGGCAGGTCGAAGACGCCGCGCACCGCTTCGCCGTCACCGACGTCGACCGGCACCGGTGGTTCACCCGCGCCTGAGCGGGCACACCCCCCGCCCGCACCCGCTGGGGACGCGATCACCCCAAGCAATTTGGAGTCACCCCGTGGAATCCCCGCAACCTTTCGACCCCAACTGGCGGAAGACGGCGTGCCCCTGAGGCCGAACCTGACCCCGCCACCGCCTGCCGCTTCGCCACCCCATCAGGTGCCCGTCGCCGTGCCACCCCGGGCGCGCCGTCGTGGCCGCAGGCAGCGTCGGAGGCCGATCCCCGTGCCTGGATCCGCGCACACCACGTGGCCAGGAGGGGGTGACCGGGGGTGAGTAGTGCTGAGGTCACCGCGGTGCTCTCCAGCGTCGCGTTCGCCAGCATTGCGCTATTCGCCACCGCCAGCTGCTTCGCCCAGAGCCCTGGCCAGCCTCCACCGCCCGCCGACGACCAGGACGGCGAGCCGGCCCACTTGTCGGACAACGGGTCACCCCGGTAACCACCACCCCGCCCTTCTACTCCGTATTGACCAAGGACCCTTGTGACCGACATGCCAGCTCCGGTGCGACGATTTGTCGTCTCCGTCATCGGATCGTTCACGATCACCGCCGAGCGCTCCTGGGCAGGACCGGGCCGTCCGGCCGTGTGGGAAATCCAAGCCACCAGCGGGCGCCGCCTGTTCGTGAAGGACCATGCCGGCCCCCAGGGCTACAGCCGGGAAACCTTCGCCTACCGGTACTGGACGGCAGCCCTCGGCACGGGCCGGGCCCCGACCCTCCTGGCCGCTGACCCCGTCACTCGGGCCATTGTCCTCACCTCCGTCCCCGGTCGCAGCCTCCACGACCTGCCGCTGGAGTTGGACAGCGAGTGGGAGGCATTCCGGCAGGCCGGAGAACTCCTCGCCAGCCTCCACGCCATCGCTCTCCCCGCGCCAGCCGACCGCGCCGACGAGGCCGGGTGGGAGGCGGAGGCAGCCACGATGCTCCGCAACGCGGCACGGATCCTGCCCCCTCACGATGTCGCCATGCTGCGCACCCTCACCCAGCAGCCGCCCCCGCCGCTGCCCGAGGTCGTGGCGCACGCGGACTACGTGCCCCGCAACTGGCTCTGGGACCCGCATGCCGAGCGCCTGCACATCATCGACTTCGAGCGGACCGGCATCGAAAGCGCCGCCCGCCGGGATCTGTCGCGGCTGGAGTACCGGGTCTTCGCCCGACGGCCGGATCTGCGCTTCGCGTTCTACCAGGGCTACGGGCGGGCACTGACCGACGGTGAGCGCCGGTCGTGCTCCGCGTACGCCGCCCTAGACGCCGTGAGCGCCCTGCGCTGGGGCCTGGATCATCACGATGATGAAGTCGTCCAGCAGGCCCTGACCATGCTCGACGCCCTGCGCGCCGAGCACGCCACCACTGTCAGTTGCGGCGAGGGGGAGGTGAGCGGCGCGTGAATGTCTTCGAGGGCAGCGCCGGGTACTACGGCCGCTACCGGCCGGGCCTGCCACCAGAAGCCGTCGCCCTGTTGGCGGGGGCGGGCTCCCCATCGTCCCGGCCGCGACGGCTGCTTGATCTGGGAACTGGCACGGGGCTGGCGGTGAAGGCCCTGCTGGACCGGTTCGACGACATCATCGCCCTCGACACCGACGTGGAGATGCTGGCGATCGCCGAGACGGACCTGCGGTGGCGCCTTCCCGCCGGCGTCCGGCTGTCGCTGTGCCACGGTGCGGCCGAGGAGTTCTTGCCGCCGCCGGGCTGGCGGGCGGACCTGGTGACGATCTGCCGCGTCTTCCGCTGGCTCGACCGGCCTGCCGTCCTGGCCCGCCTCAACCAGCATGTGGCGCCGGATGGGGCGGTTGCGGTCCTGGCCGACCGCAGCCTGTGGACGGCCACCAACCCCTGGCAACAGGCGGTACGCAGCGTGGTCCAGGACTTCCTCGGACCCCAACGGCGCGCCGGAAGCGGCGTGTTCCCCGCTACCCCGGAGCCGTTCGGGCAGACGCTGCGGGCCTCCGCGTTCAGCGACGTCACCGAGAGCTTTGTGCCGGTGCGCCGCGCCTGGTCCGCCGACGGCGTCCTGGGCTACCTGTACTCCACCTCGTTTGCCGCACCGCACCTGTTCGGAGACCGGCGCGACCACTTCGAGGCGGCGGTGCGGCAGGTCTTGGGCTGCTTCAGCGACACCGACACCTTCATCGAGGACAACACCTTCGTCATCCACCTCGGACGCCGACCCGCCTGAACGGCCCGCACACGACATGGACAACCGACCATAGGGAGTAGGGGGAAACGGATGGTTCACCGAACCGCAATCGGCGTCCACCTGGTGCTGATCCACGGCAACCGGGTGCTGCTCGGCCGTCGCACGCCGACCGGCTGGGAGGACGGCAGTTGGCACGCCCCTGCGGGACCTTTGGAGCGGGGCGAGTCGGTGCTGCCGGGCCTGGCCCGGGAAGCCAAAGTGGAACTCGGCATCGTAATCGCTGAGGAGGACCTCGACCTGGTCCACGCCCTGCGCGACTGCGACGCCGAGGACGGGCAGGGCCGGTTGCAGTTGTTCTTCCAGCCGCGACGTTACGCGGGCGTGTTGATCAATGCCGAGCAGCACGAGTGCGCCGAGTTACGGTTCTGGCCGCTGGATACGCTGCCGAAGCTGCTCGTTGCGTACACGGCCGTGGCCCTGGCCGCGGTCCGGGCTGGCCGGCCCTTGTCCGTGGTCGGGTGGCAGGGATGACCGGCCCCGCCGACGGCCGACGGCAGGTGGTGGAGATGCTCGCCGCCCGATACGGGGTGCGGGCCGAGAGCGTGGAGCGGGAGGCGACGGGAACCGAAACCCGCAACGCCCGCGTGCACTTGGCCGGCGGCGCCCGGGTCTTCGTCAAACGCTACCGCCACGACACCGATACCACCGCCGTGCGATCCGCCCTCGCCTTCGCCGCGTACTGCCAAGAAGCGGCCGTGCCCACGCCCGGGATCTGGTGCGACCGCGACGGCGAGCCCGTGACCTGGCACGCCGAGGACGCGTGGTGCGTCATAGACGAGGTGGCCGGACACACCGCCACCACACCCCTAACGGTGGCGCGCGCGGAGAGCATCGGCGCGACCCTCGGACGGCTGCACCGCGCCGCCGCCAAATACCCGGGCCCCCTGCGGCGCCGTCTCACACCCTGGCGTGACCAGAGCCCGGAACCCGTAGCAGCCACCTGCGAGCGCCTGCAAGGGCACCTGCGGGAACAGCCGGGCCCGACCGGAGACCTGCGGTCCGACCAGCTGGCCCAGCGCCGGGAGGATCTCCTCACCCACAGCCGCCTGTTGCAAAAGGCCCTGCCCGATCATCTGGCCGAGCAGGCGCTGCACGGTGACTTCACCCGCCCCAACATTCTCATCGCACACGAGCAGGTCACGGCCGTCATCGACTTCCAGGCCCTGTCCGGGCCGGCCGCCTGGGAACTGGGCCGGATCGCCTTCGACCCACTGACCGTCGCCCACTCCGCGACCTGGCAGGACACCGCCCTGGTCACGATCGGCGCCTACCGCGACGAGAACCCGGGCATACCAGCCGCCGACCTGATCGCCACCGCGCGCGTCGCCCTGCTGTATTTCCTGTTCAGCACCTTCGGCGCGGTCACCGACGACCTCGACGTGCCAGCGGATGTCCGGGCCGGGCTGGGGGCGTACTGGAACGACAAGAACGCCACCGTTAGTCGACTGCTCGTCGGGCTCGACGCCATGGAGTACGCGCTGGCCTTCCTCACCGAGCCGAAGGCAGGCCCCCGATGACCGACCAGACCACCCAGGAATCCGCGGAGTCGCAGGACCCGCCGGACGAGGAATTGCACCTCGCTTTCGCAGGCGACAAGTCGATGGCCGCAGCACGCGCCATCACCACGCGGGCGATGGCCCGCCGCCTGCCGCAGCTCATCCGCCGCTCCCTGGCGTTAGCCTGGCAGGTCGATCGCCGGTCCGTGACCGCCCTGCTGATCTGCCAGGTCGCCTCCGGAGTGCTGGAAGCCTTTGGGCTGCTGGCCACCACCGGCACCATCACCGCCCTGATCGCCTCAGGTCACATCACCGACCGTCTCACCACCGCGCTGCCCTCGATCCTGGCCCTCACCGGGGCGATGGGACTGCGCGCGATCCTGGGCATCGCGATCACCGCCCTGTCCGCAAGGCTGTCTCCGCGGATCTCCCGCGAGGCCGAAATGAAGCTGCTGGACGCCGCGACCAACGCGGAGTTGGCCGCCTACGACAACCCCGGCTTCAACGACCGATGGGACGCCGCCGACCGGGGCGCGGAGGTCTCCCGGGACCTGCTCACCCAGTCCCAGGGCGTCCTGGCCGCAGCCGCCTCCCTGATCGCCGCCGCTGGCGTGCTGTCCGCGCTGAACCCGGTTTTACTGCCTTTGCTGGTGCTGGCGGCGCTGCCGCCGGGGCTGGCCAGCATACGGGCCGCGCGCCTGAACTACATCGCCTCGCTGACCACATCCAAGGACCGCAGGCTGCTGGGGATGCTGCGCTGGTACTTGGTCGACAAGCAGACCGCCGACCAGATCCGCTCCGGCACCATGGCTCCGTTCCTGCTCGCCAAGTACCGCGCCGCCGGTGCGCGCATCGACCAGGAGACCGACCGAGCCGCCTGGAACAGCGGCAAGATCTCCCTGCTGGGAGCGGCGGTCGGCGGCCTGGCCGCCGGGATCGTGTGGGCAGCCCTGGTGGCCCTGATGGCGACCGGCCACATGTCGGTGGCATCCGCCGGAACCGCGATCTTCGCCCTGCGCACGGTACTGAGTTCCCTGCACGGCATCGTCGGCTATGGCACCCAGCTCTTCCGCACCGGCCTGTACCTCGACGACTGGGCGGACTTCCTCGACGAAGCCGGCGGCCACCGCCTGGAGCGCGGCACCACCATCCCCACCGGCCCCACGGTGGTGCGCGCCGACCACCTCACCTACACCTACCCCGGCGCGGACCGCCCGGCCCTGGAGCACGTGAGCGTGCAGGTACGCCAGGGCGAGGTGCTGGCGCTGTGCGGGGAGAACGGCTCCGGCAAGAGCACCCTCAGCAAACTGCTCTCCGCCCTCTACCTCCCCGACCCCGACGGCGGCGGCACCGTCAGCTGGGACGGGCACAACACCCGCGACCTCGACGCGCACGCGGCCTGGTCCCGCGTCGCCGTCGTCCCCCAGGACTACGCCTCCTGGCCGCTGTCGGCCAGGGAGAACATCAACCTCGGCCAGCCGCTGCCCGACTGTGACGCCGCCGTCCACTCCGCAGCTCACGCCTCCGGCGCCGACGAGGTCATCTCCGAACTGCGCAACGGCCTGGACACCCTGCTGGCCCGCGAATGGTGGGGCGGACAGGAACTGTCCGGCGGGCAATGGCAGCGCGTCGCACTGGCCCGCGCCTTCCACCGCCCCGCCGGCCTGCTCGTACTGGACGAGCCGACCGCCGCCCTAGACCCGAGGGCCGAGCACCGGATCTTCACCGGCCTGCGGCGCCTGGCCGCGGACCGTGCCGTCGTGCTGGTCACCCACCGCCTGACCAACGTCGCCATCGCCGACCGCATCGTAGTCCTGGACAAGGGACGCATCGTCCAGCAGGGCAGCTTCTCCCAGCTCGTGGCCGAGGAGGGCCCGTTCAAAGAGCTGTGGACCCTGCAGAACGACCGGACGGTCCGTATCCCCGCACCGGCCGGCGCAATCGATGATGCCGCGCCGCAGCAGCACGCGCTGTTTTGACCGTCCCAACACGACGAGGAGGAGCCACCCATGCCCTGCTTGGCCACGGCCGGCGCCGAGGGTGGGAACTACCCGGTGGCAAGGCCGACGGGGCGGAGTCCCTCGAATCTGCCGCCGTTCGCGAACTGGCCGAGGAAACCTCCCTGATCGCCGATCCAGGCGACCTGCAGGTCCTCGCGGTGCTGCTGGACGCCACGCGCGGCATCCCCCGCCTCACCGCCGCTGTTCACATCCCTGCCTACACCGGCATTCCGCAGGTCACCGAGCCACAGCTGATCACCGAATGGGTCTGGCAGGATCCGGAACGGCTGCCTGATCCGCTGTTCACACCCTCAGCCCACGTCCTCGCCGCCTGGTGGCCCGGTCTCCTCACCGGTCTGCCGCCCGTCCACACCTACCGGATGACACCAGCCGCAGGAATCGTCGCCAGCACTCGGAACGAGGAGGAGACATGGCCGCGGGCCGCCGCTTCACATTCCGCAGATCGGAACGTGTGCCGGTGTGGTGCACTGGGGTAGCGGGATTCGAGCGTACGCTCGACTACGTGCCCCCTGAAGCCGCATCCCCTGCTTCCGAGTTTCCCGGCGATTTGGTTCAAGCGCAGCGAGAGTTGATCGCGGCGCGGGCCGAACGGCTTGCGCTGATCGCCGGGCTGCCGCACCGCACTAGTCCGATGCCAGAGCCCTACCTGGTCAATGGTCGGGTGGTTGCCGCGCACGAGGGCTGGACCCAAGAGGCGGGCGCCGCAGTGGACGCAGTTGCGGCGCGCGAGCGGGAGCTAGCAGTCCGTCTTGTGGAGCACCCTCACTGGAAGACCTATAAGGGCCATGAGGCGGTAAAGGCGCGGTTCCGCCTGCAGGGTATGGACGTCTAACTGACGTGTCAGGGCGAGTGCACGGACTTCGCGCCGGTCTGCGGCGCTGCCCGGGGGCCGCCTGTCATCAGGGCGTAGCGGCCCGCCGACTGCCGTGCGATAGACGCTGCTCTCGATCGTCTGCGCGGTGGAACCGAGGTCATGGCTCGTGATCTTGGTGTAGGCGCAGCCGGGTTCGTACTCTGGTGCGTGCTTCGGGCTCATGCTGACCACGATGAGCTGAGCGCCGGCCACAAGCAGAGCCAAGGAACGATGAGCATCGAGCATGGGAATTAACGTGGTGGACGGCGTGGAGCGGGTGACGGTTTCGACGAGCCGGGGCAAGGCGGTCGATGCGTACAAGCCCGTACGCGTCGGTGCAGCAGCGAGGCCCGGCGTTCTGCTGTGGCACGGGCTGGGGCCGAACGAGCGGGACGTCATGGGCGTTGTCGCGGAGCAACTTGCTGGCTTGGGGATCCCGGCGTTCGCTGCGGACTGGCAGTCGGACGCGAAGGACGGCGGGCAAGGGGACCTGCTCGGTTCGCTGGAGTACGTGCGGAAGCACGCTACCGAGTACGGGGGCGATGGGCGGCTGGTGACAGTCGGCTGGTCAGCGGGGGCGGGGCCGGCGGTTTCGATGGCGTTCCGTCCGGACCTGGTGGACGGGTGGCGCCCGCTGGCGGTGGTCGGTCTGGCCGGGCGCTACGACCTGGTGGCGCGTTCTTCAGGGACCCCACCGGTCGAGGAACTGGCTGGGACAACCGCGTCGCCGGTACCTGTGTGGTTGTCGCACGGGACGGCGGACGACGTTCTGGACTGGCGGGAGTCGCAGAAATTCGCGGGGGCAGTTCTCGATCGGGGATGGCCGGTGCACTGGGAGCCGGTGGACACCGATCACGCGGGGATTTTGGGTATGGAGTACGACGTGGCGGCGCAACGGTGCGTGCCGTCGTGGTCGGAGGGTGCCCAGCGAGGTCTTCGGGCCGCGGTGCGGCTGGTCGAATCGGCGGTGCGCGGCGGCGAGGCCCTGTAAATCCACGTGCCCCCCGACCCGCGGGTTTCCGGGTCGGGGGGCAGCTGACCTGAATTGACGTGCTCAGGTGCGATCCAATGCGGGCCAGCCGGCTGCGGGCGCCAATGAAGAGCCAGGTGCTGCGGCAGCAGCCGCGGCCTGGCTCTTGAAGTGGGCGGCAATGCGCAGAAGGAGCCGCATCTCCTGTGCAGCGGTGTCGGCCGGCACCCGGGCGTCGGCGTACTCGACCGGGGTCGTGGCCGGGTGACCTTCCTGGTGGGCGCGTAGCGCATGGTGGATCTGCTCGGCGGTCACCGCGGCGGCGCATTCAGCAGCGGGGAGTTGCGCGTGGCGGGTTTCGGCGGAACCGCGGGCGCTGGCGCCCAGGTATGGCCGGAGTTCGATCATGCCGTCGCGGATCTCGGTGCTGCGCCGGTAGAGGGCGAAGTTGATCGATCGCAGGCGCAGGAAGGTGCTGCGCTGGGGCGGGGCTTCGACGGCGGTGATCTCCGGGGAAGCGGCGCGGAGGGCTTCCCACAGGGGACCGAGGCGCTGGTAGGTGTAGTGCTCGTTGGCCCATGTGTAGGTTTCACGGGCGCGGTCGACGAGGGTGGGCAGGAGATAGCCGACGCTGGTCAGGAGCGCGCCGAGGTCGCCGCACAGCCACGCAAGATCGAGCCACTTCACGTCGGCCATGCCGAGGAGGTTCGCGGAGCGGATGATGCTCTGGCCAATGGTGATGAGGGCGCCCACGGAGATGATGCGCAGGCTCCAGGCGACCCAGGGGACGCCCACGCGGCGCGCGAGTTTCCAGCACTGGATCGTGAGGTACGCCTGGGCGGCGGTGTAGGCGGTGATGTAGATGCTCAGGTACGAGGCGTAGGACCACTCACGAACCTGATAGGTGGAGAAGTCGTCGATGGGGATCTGGAAGAACGTCACCATCAGGCCGGCGATGACGACAGCGCCGGCTGCGAAGAACCACTTCGCCGCGCGGCGGGCTCGGCCGGGGGCGTAGGCCCAGTAGGCGATGACGCTGGTCTGGCACGTGCACACCAGCACGACCCAGCTCATAGAGAGCGGGACGGCAATGTTGGCGACGCCGAAGGTGCTGTCGATGCGGGACCAGATCGGCGGCATCTCGATGATGAAGCTGACGGCCGAAGCCAGATAGGTCAACGCCAGCAGCAGGAGCGCCGGATTCGTCTTCGTCTTGTTGCTTTTCAGACCCCAGAGCAACAGGACGAATCCCAGGCTGGATATGGCCAGGCAGTAGGGGTGCAGCGCGCTCACTGTGCGTTGTTCTTTCTTCGTATGAGGGTTTGCATGACCCGGTCCGCGTCCGCCCCCTGCGTGGCAGGAGTGCTGTTCCTGTGGCGGACGTACGTTTGCAAGTAGGTGCCGATGATCTCGGCTTCCAACTCTTGCTCGTCGTCGTACCGGGCCCGGCAGAGAACCATCTGGATCAGTTCGGGGTCGAGGTCTCCCAGGATGATCCCGGCCGCGGAGGCCGGAGCCACCTGATTGCCCCGATGTCCCTTGAGAAGGTGACCGAACTCATGGGCAATGATGTGATCTTGGTGAGACGGGCTAGTGCCCGGGTCGTAGCCGATGTAGTTCACACCGGCGACCTTGACCACCAGGCCGCAGGGGGTGCCCCCATCGGCGGGCATGGTCGGCGAGATGATGACAGGCTCGCCGATCAGCTTCTCGACGTAGTCGTGCAGCTCGCGAACGCTTTCGACGCGAGGAAGATCCAGAGACCGGACGAAGCTACGGCACTTGTCGAGGACTGGCTGCGCCAGTGTCGATTCCTCGTCTCGGCCGGTGCGGCGTGAGCGGCGCCTCATGGATCGCTCCTCGTGCTGATTGTCAGATGGCCCCCGGATCGCCTTTGGTCGGGGTGTGCGGTTCGGCCGGCAACCCTTCGGCTAGGCGGAAGTTTTCGATGAAGGACTTGACGGTGGATAGGCCCGCGTCGCTGAGACCGACCGCCCGCATGGCGATGCTGGTGACGCGCGCGTCCTGGAGGCTTTTGAGCATATCCGCGCTCACCCCATGCTGATTCAGCCGGGCCAGCTCGTCCAACTGCGCCATCAGGGCCTCGGGGGCATCGCCTTCGCTCATCCGCCGGGTAAATCCGGCGAGCTGCTTGTGCAGGGTCTCGGGGGTCGCCCCGCCGGCTTTGAACCCATTGAGTTGGGCGATCAACGTGTCCACGACCTTGGCCGTGGCGGCGTTGGACCAGTAGTCCCGCGGCACCCCGAAGAAGTCCGCGAGCGAGTCCATATGCTTCTTCGTCGGGTTGTCGGCCCGACCCGTACGCAGCTGCCACATGTAGGTGTTGGAGAAGCTGGGAAGGCCCTGCTCCTCCAGCATCTGCACAACCTGCGGGCTGCTGAGCGGCCCCCGCGGGTCGTGAGTGCACAAGAAGTCCAGGCGCTCGGCGAAGGTGCTCCTGGCAGGCAGCTCGTGCGCCTCGTCCGGAGTCTGCGTTCCGTGGGTATGGGTCACGGTAGCTCCTCCCCTTCGATATTCATCACGGTTGATACTCGTAGACAATCTGTTCGATCTTCTGTCTAGGATA
>NZ_JAPVLS010000058.1:1643-64538 GCF_027158125.1 Streptomyces sp. H39-C1 | reverse complement strand
CAGGCCGTCCAGTCGGCTCGAAGAACCGCCATCCCGCCACCCGCCACGATGTGGGCAAAACGACCAGACGCCCCGAGAGCATCACTGAACGCAATCGCCTTAAAGGCCACAAAGGTTAAATTTCAAGCTAAGGGATCGACATAAGAACCGACGGGCCGGAAGGGGCGGGGGGTTCCACCGGAACCCGCCGCCCCTTCCCCTGTGACAAGACGCGTACATATCGGTCAACGCGGTCAACGCGGGCGCGCGCCCTCCAGGACCGTATCGACGATCAGCTCCGAGAGACCGTCCTCCAGCGACGCGCCCGGCCGCATCATGGCCCGGCTCAGCATCGGGCCGGCGAAGATGTCGCCGAGCAGTTCCAGGTCGAGTCCCGCACGGATCTCGCCGGTTCGCACCCCGCGCTCCAGCACCGCGAGCATGGCGTCGCGCCGGGTGACGATCACGGTGTCGTGGTACTGCTTCCACAACTCGGGGACCTGCTGGAACTGCAGGAGGATGTTGCGCATCACGGCCGAGGAGCGCTTGGCCAGACCGCGCCGCCGGATGGCGTCGATCATGGTGACCAGGTCGTCCCGTACCGAGGTGCCCGCCAGTTCGGGCGTCGGCTCGTCGATCGAGTTCAGTACGTCCATCAACAGCGCGTTCTTGCCCGGCCAACGCCGGTAGACGGTGGCCTTGCCGACCCCGGCGTCACGGGCGATGCCCTCGATGGACAGCTCGCCGATCGTGACGCCCTCCTCCAGCAGCCGGAGCACCGTCTCGGTGATCGCGCTGTCGGCGGCGGCGCTGCGCGGGCGGCCGCGCGGTACGGCGTCGGTACCGGCGTCGCTCATCGCTCCGCTCCGACCGCCTCCGGAGCCCGCTCTCCGCCTTGCTCGGGCACGGCGTCCTTGCGCGGCAGGAAGGCCAGCACCACGAGGGTGCCGACGACCGCGACGGACGCGGACCCGATCGCGGTGATGTGCATGGCGTGGATGAAGGCGTTGTTGGCGGGCTGGACGAGGGCCTTGCCCGCGGGCCCCATGTTCTCCGCGACGCCGAGCGTCGCCTGGATGGACTCACCGGCCGCGTGCCGGGCGGGCGCCGGGACACCGGAGAGGTGGCTGTCGATGCCGTCCCGGTAGGTGGTGGAGAGCAGCGAGCCGAGGATGGCCACCCCGAGCGCGCCGCCGACCTGCCGGAAGGTGTTGTTGACGGCGGATCCGGAGCCGGCCTTCTCCCGCGGCAGCGACGACATGATCATGACGGTGGCGGGCGGCATGACGTGTGCCATCGCCGTACCCATCAGGAAGAAGATCACTTCCAGGATCCAGATCGGGGTGTCCTGGTCGAGCAGCAGGAAGCCGAGGAACGCGACGGCCGTCAGCCCCAGCCCGGCCGCGCACACCGCACGCGGGCCGAACCGGTCGACGACCAGCCGGGCGCGCGGCGCGAAGATCATCTGGGCGGCGGCCAGCGGCAGCAGCAGCACGCCGGACTCCAGGGCGCTGTAGCCGCGCACGCTCTGCGTGTAGAAGACGACGAAGAACGTCACGCCCATGAGCGCGAAGAAGACCAGGCCGATGGCGGCGACCGACGCCGAGAACTGCCGGTTGCGGAAGTAGTTGACGTCGAAGGCGGGGTGGTCGCTGCGCTTCTCATAGACCACGAAGCCGGCGATCACCACGAGGCCGGCCAGTATCGTCAGCCAGACCTGGGGCCGGGTGAAGTCACCGAGCTGGCCGCCCTTGATGATGCCGTAGATCAGCACGACCAGGCCGACGACGGAGAGCAGCACGCCGACGGGGTCCAGACGGCCCGGGTCGGGGTCCTTCGAGTCGGGCACCAGGATCACCATCGCGACCAGGGCGACGGCCACGATCGGCACGTTGATCAGGAAGACAGAGCCCCACCAGAAGTGCTCCAGCAGCGCACCGCCGGTGATCGGGCCGATCGCGATGGCCAGCCCGACCACACCGGTCCAGATGCCGATGGCCTTGGGCTGCTCGTCGCGCTCGAAGACGTTCATGATGATCGCGAGGGTCGCGGGCATGATGAACGCGCCACCGAAGCCCATCAGCGCACGGAAGGCGATGAGCTGCCCCGACGAGTCGGACACCGCGGAGAGCGCGGAGCCGATGCCGAAGACGAGCATGCCGAAGAGCAGCACCTTCTTGCGGCCCAGCCGGTCACCCAGCAGACCCGCGGTGAACAGCAGCCCGGCGAAGACCAGGGTGTAGGAGTTGATCGCCCACTCGAGCTGGCTCTGGGTCGCCCCGAGGCCGGTGGGGGCGGGCTGGGCGATCGTCTTCATCGCCACATTGAGGATCGAGTTGTCCAGCACCACCACCAGGAGACTGAACAGCAGAACGGTGAGGATCGCCCACCGGCGGCGGTGGATCGCCTCGGGGATGGCTCGGGACTGACTCGAGGGTATGGACATGGCTCCACGCTAGCCCGCATTTCCGATACGGGACCGTCTCGTATCGTAAAGCAGGGGTAAAAACAGGGGGGCTCTTTGCGTAGGCGGCCGCACGTGCCAGCATGGAAGGGATCCGGGGACGCCGTCAGGGTGCCTCGAGATGACTGAAGGAGCCGTTGCAATGACGCAGATTCCGGCTGCCCAGAAGCAATCCGACAGCGTCCGCGCGCTGTACGGGGGCACGGGCACGCGCCGCATCACCGTCCGCGACATCACCGCCGCCAAGGACCGTGGCGAGAAGTGGCCCATGCTCACCGCCTACGACGCGGTGACCGCCTCCGTCTTCGACGAGGCCGGGATCCCGGTGCTGCTGGTCGGCGACTCGATGGGCAACTGTCACCTGGGCTACGACACCACCGTCCCGGTCACCATGGACCAGATGACGATGCTGGCCGCAGCCGTCGTGCGCGGCACCAGCCGTGCCCTGATCGTCGGCGACCTCACGTTCGGCTCCTACCAGGAAGGCCCGGTCCAGGCGCTGCGCAGCGCGACCCGGCTGGTCAAGGAGGCCGGGGTGCAGGCGGTCAAGCTGGAGGGCGGCGAGCGCTCGCTGGCCCAGACCGAGCTGATCGTGCAGTCCGGTATCCCGGTCATGTCGCACCTGGGACTGACCCCGCAGTCCGTCAACGCCATGGGCTACCGGGTCCAGGGCCGCGGCGACGAGGCCGCCCACCAGCTGCTGCGCGACGCCAAGGCGGCGCAGGACGCGGGCGCCTTCGCGGTCGTCCTGGAGCTGGTGCCGGCCGGACTGGCCGCCGAGGTCACCCGGTCGCTGCACATCCCGACCATCGGCATCGGCGCCGGGCCGGAGTGCGACGCCCAGGTGCTGGTGTGGACCGACATGGCGGGCATGACCGGCGACCGCGTGCCGCGCTTCGTCAAGCAGTACGCGCAGCTGCGCTCGGCGCTGGGTGACGCGGCGAAGGCGTTCGCCGAGGACGTGACCGGCGGGGCGTACCCGGCCGAGGAGCACAGCTTCCACTAGCAGGGCGGAGCCGTTCCGGATCCGGACGACTCGTTCGCCGGCGGGTGAGTCGTCCGGGCCCGGGATGCGTACTACAGGGTGAGCGCCGCCAGCGGCGGCGAACCCCGCACAGTACGGGAAGTCATCATGCCTATCACCCTCACCAGCAGAACGGCGGCGGCCGGAGCTTTCGCCGCCGCGGCACTGCTGGCACTCAGCGCATGCGGATCCTCGAATTCCGGCAGCAGTGGCGACACCACCCCGCCTCCCCCGGCCGCGTCCGCGTCGACCAACGCCGGCGCGGGGCTGGCGGCCGCGCAGGACGCCAAGCTCGGCGCGATCGTCACGGACGCGCAGGGCTTCACGCTCTACCGGTTCGACAAGGACAAGGCCGCTCCGCCGACGTCCAACTGCGCCGGACAGTGCGCGGCCATCTGGCCGCCCGTCGCCGCGGTGTCGGACACCGCGGTCAAGGGCGTCGACCAGAACCTCGTGGGCACCGTCACCCGCGCCGACGGCAGCAAGCAGGCCACCCTCGGCGGCTGGCCGCTCTACCGCTACAGCGGTGACGCCAAGGCCGGCGACACGCACGGTCAGGGCGTCGGCGGCACCTGGTTCGCGGTGGCCCCCGACGGCACCAAGGCCGGCGGTGCGGCGCAGACGCCCACACCGTCCGATACCGGGTCGAACGGGTACTGATGCAGAACCACTCATCGCCGACACTCGCGCCGCGGCGCCGGGTACGACAGGATGCCGCCGTGGACGGGGATCCCACCGGGCCGCTCCCGGAAGAGGAATTCATGCGCGCGCTGTACCGCGAACACGCGGGCGCGCTGCTGGGCTTTGTGCTGAACCTGGTGGGTGGTGACCGGTATCTGGCGGAGGACGTCGTCCAGGAGACGCTGCTGCGGGCCTGGAAGAGCGCGGGACGGCTGGATCCGGCGGCTCGCTCGCTGCGGCCCTGGCTGGTGACGGTCGCGCGACGTATCGTGATCGACGGCCATCGCAGCCGGCAGTCCCGTCCGCCCGAAGCGCCGCCGGCCGCGCTCGACCTGCTGCCCGCCGAGGACGAACTCGACCGGTCGCTGCGGCTCATGACGATCTCCGACGCACTCGGCGATCTGACCGAGGCGCACCGGCAGGTGCTGATCGAGACGTATTTCGCGGGTCGTACGGTGACCGAGGCGGCGGACGAGCTGGGCGTACCGCCCGGCACGGTGCGCTCAAGGGTGTTCTACGCCCTGCGGGCGCTCAGGAACGCACTGGAGGAGAGAGGGGTGACCACCTCATGACGGAGTACGCACCCGGACCGGGGGCACCCCCCGACCCGCACCTGGACGTCGGCGCCTACCTCATCGGCGCGCTGGACGACGACGCGATGACGCGCTTCGAGCAGCACCTCGCGGGCTGCGAGGAGTGCGGACGGCAGCTGGACGAGCTGAGCGGACTCGTACCGCTCCTCGGTGAGCTGCGGCAGAGCGGCGGCGTACCGGAGCCCGTGCGGGAGTGGCCGTCCGGCGCGACGTCCGCGCGACCGGCGGGGCAGCCGTTCCCGCAGCCGTTCCCCGATCCCGCCGCGCAGCCCTACGCCCAGCGGACCGTACAGCCGGCCCAGCAGATCGCGACGCACCGTCCCAGGCGGCGGCCCGGCCGCGGCCGGCGGCTGGTGCTCGCGCTGGCGGCCTGCGGAGTGCTGGCCCTCGGCGGCTCGGCCGTCGCGGTCCTCGTCACCCAGCAGGACAGCGGGGCGCCGCCGGCGGCCGCCGCGCAATTCACGGCGGGCGACCCGGCGACCGGGGCCAGTGCCACGGTCGGCGTCACCGGCAAGAAGTGGGGCACCCAGGTCGATCTCAAGCTGTCCGGTGTCAACGGCCCGCTGACCTGCAGTCTGGTGGCCGTGGGCCGGGACGGCAGCCGGCAGACCGTCGCCACCTGGTCGGTTCCGTCGGCCGGGTACGGCACCACCGCGCAGCCGGAACCGCTCACCGTCCAGGGTGCGGCAGGCCTCTCCCCCGCCGACATCACCGGCTTCGACGTCGTCACCTCCACCGGGCAGCACCTGGTCTCCGTTCCGACCGCGTGACGGCCGGCGGTCGCCGGCCGATCACCGTGTCATCGCCGTGTGATCGTCGTGTCAGCCCGGTGGGGGCGGTGTCGGTGGCGTGTCGGTCCGCTGTCAGCGGGGCCCGCCATTGTTGACGCATGACGACGCGACAGAGTGACAAGTTGGGCGCCGCCGTCGAGGTACGGGGGCTGGTCAAGCACTATGGCGAGACGAAGGCCCTGGACGGTGTCGACCTCGACGTTCGGCAGGGCACCGTGCTCGGTGTGCTGGGACCGAACGGGGCCGGGAAGACGACGCTGGTACGGGTGCTGTCCACCCTGATCCAGCCGGACGCGGGCAGTGCCCGGGTCGCCGGGTACGACGTACTCAAGCAGCCGCGGCAGCTGCGCCGGGTGATCGGTCTGACCGGGCAGTACGCCTCGGTGGACGAGAAGCTCTCCGGCTGGGAGAACCTCTACATGATCGGGCGGCTGCTCGATCTGTCCCGCAAGGACGCGCGGTCCCGCGCCGACGGGCTGCTGGAGCGGTTCTCGCTCACCGAGGCGTCCAAGCGGCCGGCGAGCGGGTACTCCGGCGGTATGCGGCGCCGGCTGGACCTGGCGGCCTCCATGATCGGCAATCCGTCGGTGCTCTATCTGGACGAGCCGACGACGGGCCTGGACCCGCGCACCCGCAACGAGGTGTGGGCCGAGGTCAAGCGGATGGTCGCCGAGGGCGCGACGGTCCTGCTGACCACGCAGTACATGGAGGAGGCCGAGCAGCTCGCCGACGAGCTGACGGTCATCGACCGCGGCCGGGTGATCGCCAACGGCCGGGTGGACGAGCTCAAGGCCAAGGTCGGCGGGCGGACCCTGCAGATCCGGCCGATCGACACGGTGACGCTGCCCGCGATGTCGGCGGCGCTCGCGGACGCGGGGCTGGACGGGGTGGCCGGCTCCACCGTCGACCGCGAGGAGGGCGTGCTCAATGTGCCGATCCTCAGCGACGAGCAGCTGACCGCGGTGGTCGGGTTGCTGGGCACCCGCGGTTTCGGCATCGCCGGGATAGGGACCCATCTCCCCAGCCTGGACGAGGTGTTCCTCTCCATCACCGGCCAGAAGCCGGACCAGGACGGGCAGCCCGGCAGCGCCGGGCAGTCCGTTTCCGGCGAGCAGTCCGGGTCCGCCACCGAGAAGTCCGACGCAGAACAGGGGGTAGCGGCATGAGCGCCGCAGTCATCACCACCACCGCGCCCGCCAAGGCGCAGTCCCATGAGGGCCGGATAGGGTTCCGGGCCAATCTGCGGCACATCGGGGCGCTCGCGCGCCGCAACATGCTGCAGATCAAGGAAGACCCGGAGTCGATGTTCGACGCCGTGCTGATGCCGATCATCTTCACGCTGCTGTTCGTCTTCGTCTTCGGCGGCGCGATCTCCGGCAAGGGCCATCAGCAGGACTACGTGAACTACGTGATCCCCGGCCTGATGGCGATGATGGGCATGAACATCTCGATGGCCGTCGGCACCGGCGTCAACCAGGACTTCAGCACCGGTGTGATGGACCGCTTCCGCACCATGCCGATCGCCCGCTCCTCGGTGCTGATCGCCAAGATCATCGTGGAGATCGGCCGGATGCTGGTCGCCACCACGATTCTGCTGGTCATGGGATTCATCCTGGGCCTGTCGATCTCGACGTCCGTGTTCCATCTGCTGGCCGCGGTCGCGCTCTCGATGGTCTTCGGAGCCTCACTCATGTGGATCTTCATCCTGCTCGGGCTGACGATGAAGACCGCGCAGGCCGTACAGGGGGTGGCCATGCTCGTCCTGATGCCGCTGCAGTTCGGATCGTCGATCTTCGCACCGACGACGACGATGCCGGGCTGGCTGCAGAGCTTCACCGATGTCAATCCGCTGTCCAACCTGGCGGACTCCGCCCGGAACCTGATGAACGGCGGGCCCGTCGCCCACTCGGTCCTGGTCACCCTGGCCTGGTCGGTCGGCATCACGCTGGTGACGGCGCCGCTGGCCGTCCGGAAGTTCCGCAACAAGACCTGACCGGCACCCGCCGGCCCGGTCAGGACCGGCCTCCGTGTCAGTCCCCGTCACGCATCAGGGCGATGGTCTCCAGAGCGGAGAGGCCATCGCCCTCCGCGTATGCCGTCTCGTACGCGGCGTCGCCGATCAGCGCCCGCAGATCCCGCTGGCCCTCCGCCAGTTCCAGCTTCTCCAGCGGGGAGGGGACGGTGGGCCGCAGCCGGTCGTGCGCGCCGAGCATGGTGGCGGCCCGGGCCGCCATCGTCTCCTTGACCTGCGGGGTGGGTGCGGCGGACGCCTGGGCGACCAGGATCGTCACCGCCACCGGAATCAGCAGCATGCCGATCCGCGGGGCGATGACCTCGGTCAGCACGCTGCTGCTCAGCTCGTCGAGCCCCTGCCGCAGGAGCACCATGCCCCCTTCGGGGTCGCCGCTGCGGCAGGTCAGCCAGCCCTTGATCCCGCGCAGCATTCCCTGGACGAACATCGGGACGCCGGTCGGCGGGACGGCCAGCATCCGGTCGACGAGGGCGTGGCCCTCGTCGAGTTCGCCCCGGCGGGCGAGCAGCGCGCAGAGCAGGACCCGTCCGTAGAAGGCGGAGCCGCCCGCGACGGGACCGAGCTCGTCGGCGTCCTCGATCGCCCCCCGGAGCATCGCCTCGCCCGCCTCGACGTCCCCGATGTTGATGATCATGTCGGCGAGCCGCACCTTGAGGAGCGGCACCTGCTGATACGAACCCAGCTCCCGGGCCAGCCCGATCGCCTCACGGCAGCACTCGGCCGAGCGCTCCCACTGACCCCCGTTCGCGGTCGCCTCGGCCTCGGCGGCGAGCGCCTCGGCCATCCCCCAGCGGTCGCCGACCTGCCGGAAGAGCTCCCGGCTCTCCCGTACGTCGGCCATCGACTGTTCGAGCTTCTCGGACACGTCGTTGAGCATCTTGGCGCGGATCTGCAGCGCGAACGCCAGCTCCCAGGGCCCGCCGAACTCCCGGCAACTCCGCACCAGGTTGTCCGCCAGCTCCGGCAGCCGCTCGAAGTCCCCGGACAGGAAGGCCGCGAAGGGGCTCATCAGTCCCGGCCGCCGGGCCGTCTGCGGCAGATGCGGCGGATAGGCCTCGATGATCGCCCGGCCGGCCCTGGCCACGTCGGGCTCGCCCCAGCGGTTCTCCATGTCCGCGTCGTTGGCGACGAGTTGCATCATCCGCACCCAGCGCCGTGCCTCGTCGAGCTGCGCCGGGCCCATCGGCGGCGGCGTCTCCAGCGGGCCGTGCTCCACCGGTTCCAGCAGGGGCGGTTCGTCGAAGGGGTCGGGTCCCAGCGCCGACACCGCGGCCGGCCAGGTCAGCTGCTCGGTGTGGTAGTTGCGCATCTCCCAGAACCAGCCGCAGCACAGCACGAGTTGCAGTGCCTCCTGCTCGTCGCCCAGCTCGACGGCACGGCGGAGCGCGACCCGCAGGTTCTCGTGCTCGCGCTCCACCCGTGCCAGCCAGAGCAGTTGGTCGGCGCCGCGCAGCTTGGGGTCGGTGGTGCGGATGTACTCGCGGAAGCAGCGGAGATGGCGGCGCTCGACCGCCGCGCGCTCACCCGACTCGTCGAGCCGCTCGGCCGCGTACTCGCCGATGGTCTCCAGCATCCGGTAGCGGGCGCCGTCGTCGGTGAGGTCGGCGAGGACCAGCGACTTGTCGACGAGCGAACCGAGCAGGGCCGCGGCGTCGGCGGCGTCGATCCCGTCACCGGAGCACACCTCCTCGACGGCCTCCAGCGTCCAGCCGCCCGCGAAGACCGCCAGCCGGCGCAGCAGGGTCCGTTCCGCCGGGTCCAGCAGGTCCCAGCTCCAGTCGACGACCGCGCGCAGCGTCTGCTGGCGCGGCAGTACGGTCCTGCTGCCGCCGGTGAGGAGCCGGAACCGGTCGTCGAGCCGGTTGGCGAGCTGGCGCGGGGTGAGGCTGCGCAGCCGGGCGGCGGCCAGTTCGATGGCGAGCGGCAGCCCGTCGAGCCGGCGGCACAGTTCGACGCACGCGACCGGATCGTCCTCCACCGTGAACCCGGGCCGGGCGGCGGCGCCGCGGTCGGCGAGCAGCCGCAGCGCGAACGGGTCCGGCAGCGGGTCCAGCGGCCTGACCCGTTCACCGGGGACGCCCAGCGGTTCGCGGCTGGTGGCGAGGATGGTGACGTCCGGGCAGTGCGCGAGGAGCTGTTCCGCGAGGGCGGCCGCCGCGCCGATGACGTGTTCGCAGTTGTCGAGCACCAGCAGCAGGCTGCGGCTCACGCAGTACTCCGCGAGCATCCTGGCCGGGTCCTTGGTCTTGCCCTCCGCCTGCAGCGCCTGCTCCGTCGCGCTGGTCGGGTGCAGCAGCGTCTCGCGCAGACCGAGCGAGGTGAGCACCGCCTCGGGCACCGTCCGCGCATCGCTGACCGGTGCGAGTTCCGCGTACCAGACGCCGTCGGGCCAGCGGTCGCGGAGCAGGTCGCCCGTCTCCTGCGACAGCCGGGTCTTGCCGGTCCCGCCGGGGCCGGTGAGGGTGACCAGCCGGGCCGCGGCCAGGTCCTCGCGGATCGACACGAGGTCGGCCGCCCGGCCGACGAAGCTGGTGAGCCGGGCGCGGGCGTTGCCGGAGCGGCGGGCGACGGGCGCGGACGGCGGCTCGGGAGCGGGCTCGGCACCGGCGGTGAACGGCGGTTCCTGAGCACCGTCCGGCGCCGGGTTCAGCAGTTCGGTGTGCAGCGCGCGCAGTTCGGCGCTCGGGTCGGTGCCCAGCTCGTCGGCCAGGTCGCGGCGGACGTCCTCGTACGCGGTGAGCGCGTCGGCGGTGCGGCCCGCATCGCGCAACGCCCGGATGTGCAGGGCGCGGAGCGATTCGTTGAGCGGATGGGCGGCGGCGAGCCCGGCGAGTTCGGGCAGCTGCTGTGCCGCGCGGCCGAGCGCGAGCCCCGCGGTGAGGCGCAGCCGGACCGCCTCCAGCCGCAGTTCCTCGCAGCGCACCGCGAGCGTGTCCCGGTCGGGCAGATCGGCGAACGCCGCTCCCCGCCACAGCGCGAGGGCGTCCTCCAGCAGATCGGAGGCCTTCACCGGGTCGCCGTCGGCCAGCGCCCGGCCGCCCTCGTCCACCAGCCGCTCGAAGCGGTGCGCGTCGACCGCCTCGGGGGCGGCGCACAGCCGGTACCCGCCGTCGGCGGAACCGATGGCGTCATGGCCGATGGCCCGGCGCAGCCGCGCGACCAGCGCCTGGAGCGCGCCGGACGCGTTCGCCGGCGGATCGTCGGCCCACAGTTCGTCGATCAGGGCCTCCGCGGTTATCAGCCGCCCGGGGCGCAGGGCCAGCGCGGTCAGCAGCGCGCGCAGGCGCAGCCCCGCGAGCGGGACGGGGGTTCCGTCGTCGCGGAATGCCTGAGTGGTGCCGAGGATCGCGTAACGCACGCCCCCATCTTGCCCTCAATCACGGGACAGGCTTGTAAATTACGGCCGCCCGGCGACATGATCCCCGTATGAGCAGCACAGATACCCGCAGTGACCACCGGGTCAGCCCGATCTTCCTGGGGATCGCGGCGGTCATGGCCGTATCGGGCTGGGCGGTGTGGTCCGGCTTCTCGTCGAGCCCCGGCTTCGCCGTCTTCCTCTTCGTGGTCTCCGGGTGGGTCGTCTCGCTGTGCCTGCACGAGTACGCCCACGCCCGCACGGCGCTGCACAGCGGGGACATCACGATAGGTGCCAAGGGCTATCTGACCCTCAACCCGCTGAAGTACACCCACGCGCTGCTCAGCATCGTGCTGCCGGTGCTCTTCGTGATCATGGGCGGGATCGGGCTGCCCGGCGGCGCGGTCTTCATCGAGCGGGGCCGGATCCAGGGGCGCTGGAAGCACAGTCTGATCTCGGCGGCCGGGCCGCTGATGAACGTGCTCTTCGCGATCGTCCTGATGCTGCCGTTCGCCTTCGGCGCGACGGACTCCTGGCCGGTCGGCTTCCTGGCGGCGTTCGCGTTCCTGGCGATGCTCCAGGTGACGGCGGCGGTGCTGAACCTGCTGCCGGTACCCGGGCTCGACGGCTACGGGATCATCGAGCCGTGGCTGTCGTACAACTTCCGCCGGCAGGTGGAGCCGTTCGCGCAGTTCGGTCTGCTGGCGGTCTTCGGGTGTCTGTGGATCCCCGAGGTGAACGTGGCGTTCTTCGACTTCGTCTACACCGTGATGGGCTGGTTCGACGTCCCGGAGGGCGCGACCAGGTACGGCTACACGCTCTTCAGGTTCTGGGTCTCCGACTGAGCGGCCCTGGCGTCGGCCTTCGCCTTGCGCACGTAGTACCAGCACATGTTGCTGGACAGGCCGGCCAGCAGGACCCAGACGATGCCGGTCCAGCTGCCGTTCGCGAAGGAGACGACGGCCGCGGCGACCGTGAGCAGGAACACGGCGAGGGCGTAGACGGCAAGGCGGGGCATGGGGAGGAGCTCCTGTCCGGAAACCGGTGACATACGGTCCTGACGATTGTCCCCCACACCCCGCCGTGCCCCGCGACCCGCCCGTCGCGCCCCTACACGTCGGTGACGCGCAGCCCGGCGTGGGCCTTGTAGCGGCGGTTCACCGAGATCAGGTTGGCGACCAGCGACTCGACCTGGTGCGCGTTGCGCAGCCGGCCCGCGAAGACGCCGCGCATCCCCGGGATGCGGGCGGCCAGCGCCTGGACGACGTCGGTGTCCGCGCGGACCTCGCCCAGCACCATCACATCGGTGTCGATCTCCGCGATCTCCGGGTCGGAGAGCAGTACCGCCGACAGGTGGTGGAAGGCCGCGGTCACCCGGGACTCCGGGAGCAGCGCGGCGGCCTGCTGGGCGGCGCTGCCCTCCTCGGGCTTCAGCGCGTAGGCACCCTGCTTGTCGAAGCCCAGCGGGTTGACGCAGTCGACGACGAGCTTGCCCGCCAGGTCCGCGCGGAGCGACTCCAGGGTCTTGGCGTGCCCGTCCCACGGCACCGCCACGATCACGATGTCGCTACGCCGGGCGCACTCCGCGTTGTCCGCGCCCTCCACACCGAGCCCCAGCTCGTCGGCGGCGGTCTGCGCGCGCTCCGCGTTCCGCGATCCGATGATCACCTTCTGCCCGGCCTTCGCCAGCCGGTACGCGAGCCCGCGGCCCTGGTCGCCGGTGCCGCCGAGGACGCCGACCACCAGGCCGGACACGTCCGGCAGATCCCACGGGTCCTTGACCGGCGCCTTGGCGGGGGCGGGTGCGGGAGCGGTCCCGGGGGCGTTGTTCACATCGTCAGGGGAAGTCATGCGGGCGATCCTGCCACGCCCCGCGAACCGCCACTCGTTACGGGGGAAGTGCGGCGAGCGGACCCGTGCGGTACCGCCGGTCCGGCAGGATGCCCGGCATGGACGCGGTACGGGTGGCGCTGTTGCGGGAAGTACTGGCGGGGACCGAGTGGCTCCAGACCACGCGGTCCTTCGCGGGGTCGCTGCGGGCCTCGGTGCACCGGCGGCCCGGCGGGCTGCTGCTGGTGGGGACCCGGGGTTACGAGCCCTGGCACCTGGCGGCGCACCTGGACGACGAGGCGGCGTGGAGCGGGCTGACCGGGCTGTCCCCGACGCTGGTGCGGTTCCGGATTCCGGCGGGGGCGCCCGCGCATCTGGCCGTGGGACTGCGGCGGCTGGAGGCCGCGCGGCGCGGGGAGACGGTGTTCGTCGTCAGCCCGGAGGCGCCGGGAGCCGCGCTGCTGGAGCGGGTGGCGGACGCCCGCCGGGCCGGCGCGACGGTGCTGGCGATGGACGCCGGGGACCCAGGGCTGCGTGAACTGGCGCACGACGCGCTGACCGTACCGCCGGAAGCGGAGCCGCCGGACGGCACGGCACCCGCGGAAGGGGCCGCACCCGCGCCGATGGGGATGGACCTGCTGCAGCACCTGGTCGCCGCCGCGGCCGGGGAGAACAGCCTGCCCGCCGCCCGCCCCCACGGCTCGTTCCGCGACCGGCTGACCCGGCTGGCCGAACAGCTGACGTCACCGCCGCCGGCCCGCTGGTAGCGGTGACGTCAGCGGTCCTCGAGCACCGCCCGCGAAGATCCGGACCCGGCCCAAAACCATTTGCCCCGCGCGGCCCGGAAGCGGAGCATGCGAACCCGTGAACGACAGCCTTTCCGACCCCGACCCCGACCCCGACGCCGACTCCGGCCCCGGCCCCGGCCCCGATCCCGGCCCCGCACCCGGTCCGCCACCGTCCCGGCTGAGAGCTCTGCTCCCCGACCTGGCCCCGTGGCGCTCCTCCCGCGACTTCCGCCTCATGTGGATGGCCGGGGTCGTGACGGTCTTCGGCAGCTTCCTCACCTTCGTCGCGCTGCCGGTGCAGATCAAGGAGCTGACCGGGTCGGCGGTCGCCGTCGGCGCGATCGGCGCCGTCGAGCTGGTGCCGCTGATCGTGTTCGGGCTCTACGGGGGCGCGCTGGCCGACGCCATGGACCGCCGGAAGCTGATCCTCTACAGCGAGGCCGCGCTCGGCCTGCTGTCCGCACTGCTGCTGGCCAACACCCTGCTGCCGCATCCGATGGTGTGGCCGCTGTACGTGGTGGCGGCGATGTCGAGCGCCCTGACCGGGCTGCAGCGTCCGGCGCTGGACTCGATCGTGCCGCGGATCGTCGCGCACGACCAGTTGTCGGCCGCGGCGTCGCTGAACGCGCTGCGCTGGCAGGTCGGCGCCATCGCGGGACCGTCGCTGGCGGGGGTGCTCATCGCCTTCGCCGGGCTGTCGTGGGCTTACGCGATCGACATCGGGACGTTCGTCGTCTCGGTCGGCCTGGCCATGGGGCTGCGGCCGTCGCCCGCGGCGCACGACGCCGACAAGCCGTCGCTGCGCGGTATCGCGGAGGGCGCGCGCTACGCCTGGAGCCGTAAGGAACTGCTCGGCACGTACGCGATCGACATGGCGGCGATGTTCTTCGCCTTCCCCACCGCGATCTTCCCGTTCCTCGCCGACGACCTGCACGCGCCCTGGGCGCTGGGCCTGATGTACGCGGCCGGGTCGGTCGGTTCGCTGGTGGTCAGCATGACCAGCGGCTGGACGTCGCGGATCCACCGGCACGGCCGGCTGGTGGTGATCTCGGCGATCGGCTGGGGGCTGGCGATGGCGGTCGCCGGGTGGATGGGCAACATCTGGCTGGTCCTGCTGATGCTGGCGGTCGCCGGCGGCTGCGACATGGTCAGTGCCCTCGGCCGGATGACCATGTGGAACCAGACGATCCCGGATGAGCTGCGCGGCCGGCTGGCCGGCATCGAGCTGCTGTCGTACTCGGTCGGGCCGCAGCTCGGCCAGGTCAGGGCCGGTGGCATGGCGGCGCTGACCAGCGCCCGTGCCTCGGTCTGGAGCGGCGGAGTGGCCTGTGTGGCGGCGGTGGGGCTGCTGGCGCTGGCCCTTCCGAAGCTGATGTCGTACGACGCCCGCACCAACGAGCACGCCGTGCGGATGCGGACGGCCCAGGCCGGACCCGCCGCCGCGCCCGCCACGCCCGCCGGGTCGCCGGCGTCCGCGGCGGCCTCAGCGGTCTGAGCCGGGGCCCGGAATCCGGGGCCCGGGACGCGGAGCCGTCAGGGGCCGGACGGGCCGGGCTCGTCGTCCGGGCCCGCCTCCTTGTCGTGCCAGCGGGGGTCCGTCTCCCACTGGAGGTTGCGGTCGGCCGCCGTCTGCATCGCGTGCTCGGCCTCGGCGCGGGTGGCGTAGGGGCCGAACCGGTCCTTGGCCGGGCAGTCGGGCCCTTCCTCGACCTTCTTGTGCTCCAGGCAGTAGAACCATTCGCCCGGCTTGCCGGCCGGCTTCTTCGCCCTGAACAGCGCCATGACTGCCTCCTGATGTACGAGTACCTGCCGCCAGCCTGCCCGATCGCCCGCCGATACACTCGTCGGCATGTCTGGTCAGTCGCTTCTCGTTCCCGGCAAGCTCTCCCCGCCGCGCCCGGTACCGTCCTCGATCCCCCGGCCCGAGTACGTGGGCAAGCCCGCGCCCACTCCGTACACCGGGCCGGAGGTGCAGGACGCCGAAACCGTCGAGAAGATGCGGATCGCGTCGCAGATCGCCGCGCGGGCGATGGTCGAAGCGGCCAAGCACATCGCTCCGGGGGTGACCACGGACGAGCTGGACCGCGTCGCGCACGAGTACATGTGCGACCACCGCGCCTACCCCTCGGACCTCGGCTACCGGGGCTTCCCGAAGTCGCTGTGCGCGTCGATCAACGAGGTCATCTGCCACGGCATCCCGGACTCGACCGAGCTGCGCGACGGCGACATCGTGAACCTGGACGTGACGGCGTTCATCCATGGGGTGCACGGCGACACGAACGCCACGTACCTGTGCGGTGACGTCGACGAGGAGTCGCGGCTGCTGGTCGAGCGCACCGAGGAGTCGCTGAACCGGGCGATCAAGGCGGTCAAGCCCGGCCGGGCGATCAATGTGATCGGGCGGGTCATCGAGTCGTACGCCAAGCGCTTCGGCTACGGGGTGGTCCGGGACTTCACCGGGCACGGCATCAACACGTCGTTCCACTCCGGGCTGATCGTGCCGCACTACGACGCCCCGCACGCCACCACCGTGATCAAGCCGGGCATGACGTTCACCATCGAGCCGATGCTCACGCTGGGCACCCACGACTACGAGATCTGGGAGGACGGCTGGACGGTGGTCACCAAGGACCGCAAGCGCACCGCCCAGTTCGAACACACCCTGGTCGTCACCGAAACCGGCGCAGAGGTGCTCACGCTGCCATGACGGGAGCGGGGGCGCGCCGCGACGCGCCCCCGCATGCGACCGGTGAGACCCGAATCACTGGACTTCATGCGACCCCGCGGGTACTACAAAGGCAAGGCTCAGATAAGTTAGGGCAGCCTCACCGGCCAGAACCCATCTCGAGCGTCCTTGAACAGCCTGGAGCCCCGTATGTCCGCAGCCCGTCTCTCCGTCGTCACCGCCGTCGCGGTCGTCGCCGCGCTCGCCGCTGTCAGCGGGTGCTCCGAGAAGACGGACGCCAAGGCGTCCGACGCGATCCAGGTCACCGCGACCGACGACTCCTGCAAGGTCTCGAAGACCAGCTTCCCGGCCGGGCACGTGAAGTTCGCGTTCGAGAACAAGGGCTCCAAGGTCAACGAGCTGTACGTCTACGCCCCGGGCGACAAGATCGTGACCGAGCGGGAGAACATCGGCCCCGGCACCAAGGCCGACATCTCCGCCGAGCTCAAGGCCGGCGACTACGAGGTCACCTGCAAGCCCGGGATGAAGGGCGACGGCCTGCGCACCAAGGTCAGTGTCACCGGCGCCGGCGCGCCGAAGAAGAACGACCCGCGGCTGGACACGGCCGTCGCCGAGTACCGCAAGTGGGCGCAGAGCGAGGCCGACGCCACGATCCCGAAGGTCAAGGTCTTCACCGACGCGGTCATCAAGGGCGACATCGAGGGCGCCAAGGCGGCCTTCGCCCCGTCCCGTACCGGCTGGGAGTCCACCGAGCCGATAGCCGAGTCCTTCGGTGACATCGACCCGAAGACGGACACCCGCGAGGACGGCCTGGAGCCCGGCCAGAAGTGGACCGGCTGGCACAAGCTCGAGAAGTCGCTGTGGGCCACCAAGGCGATCTCCGCGGAGGACAAGACGCTCGCCGCGCAGCTCCTCACCGACCTCACCGGTTGGCAGAAGCGGGTCGGCACGGCGGAGATCACCCCGACCAGCATGGCCAACGGCGCCAAGGAGCTGCTGGACGAGGTCGCCACCGGGAAGATCACCGGTGAGGAGGACCGCTACAGCCACACCGACCTCTCGGACTTCAAGGGCAACGTCGACGGCGCGCAGAAGGCGTACGAGCTGCTCAAGCCGGTCGCCTCGCAGAACAACCCCGAGCTGGCCAAGGAACTGGACAAGCAGTTCACCGCGATCAACACGCTGCTCGCCAAGTACCGCACCGGCGACACCTTCGTCTCGTACGACACCGTGAACGCGGCCCAGCGCAAGGAGCTCTCGGACGGCGTCAACGCGCTGGCCGAGCCGCTCTCCAAGCTCGCCGCGGCCGTCGCGAAGTAACGGAGTCCTCCATGTCTGACGAGAACACCACCGAAGCGGCCGCCCCCCAGCAGGACGGGGCGGACCGGGACACCACGGCGGAACGGGCCAGGGGCCCGGTCTCCCGGCGGGCCGTCATCGGCTGGACCGGCGCCGGCATCGCGCTCGGCGCGGCCGCCGCGGGGGGTGCCGCGGCGGCGGTGCGCACCGGCAACGACGTGCAGCCGGCCGGCTCCGCGGGCAATGTCATCGCGTTCCACGGCACGAACCAGGCCGGTATCACCACCCCGGTCCAGGACCGGCTGCACTTCGCGGCCTTCGACGTGAAGACCGACGACCGCGCCGAACTCGTCGCGCTGCTGAAGGAGTGGACGGCGGCGGCCGCCGCGATGACGGCCGGCAAGCCGGTCGGCGCGGGCGCCGTCCGCGGTCTGCCCGAGGCCCCGCCGGACGACACCGGCGAGGCGCTCGGCCTGCCGTCCTCCCGGCTGACCATCACCGTGGGCTTCGGCCCGACGCTGTTCGAGAAGGACGGCAAGGACCGCTTCGGCCTCAAGGCGCAGCGTCCCACCGCCCTCGTCGACCTGCCGGCGTTCCCGCACGACAACCTGGACGCGACCCGCAGCGGCGGCGACATCTGCGTCCAGGCGTGCGCGGACGACCCGCAGGTGGCCGTGCACGCGATCCGCAACCTGGCGCGCATCGGCTTCGGCAAGGTCGCCGTGCGCTGGTCGCAGCTGGGCTTCGGCAAGACGTCCTCGACGACACCGGACGAGCAGACCCCGCGCAACCTGATGGGGTTCAAGGACGGTACGCACAACGTGGCGGGCAGCGACCGGGCCACCCAGGACGAGCATGTGTGGGCGGCCGCGAAGGACGGCGCCGCCTGGATGACCGGCGGCTCCTACCTCGTCGCCCGGCGCATCCGGATGCACATAGAGACCTGGGACCGCACTCCGCTCAAGGAGCAGGAGGACATCTTCGGGCGGAACAAGGGCGAGGGCGCGCCGGCCGGCAAGCAGCGCGAGCACGACACCCCGAACCTCAAGGCGATGCTGCCGACCGCGCACGTCCGCCTGGCGCACCCGGACAGCAACTCCGGGGTGACGATCCTGCGCCGCGGCTACTCCTTCACCGACGGCACGGACGGTCTGGGCCGGCTCGACGCCGGGCTGTTCTTCCTGGCCTACCAGCGCGATGTGCGCTCGGGTTTCATCCCGGTGCAGAAACGGCTGGCTGCGACCGACGCCCTCAACGAGTACATCCAGCACGTCGGTTCCGCGCACTTCGCCTGCCCGCCCGGCGTCCGCGACAGCGCCGACTGGTGGGGCCGCGGCCTCTTCGAAGGGAAGTGACCGGCGGTGATCGGTAACTATCTGATCGGGCTGCGCGAAGGGCTCGAAGCCAGCCTGGTCGTCTGCATCCTGATCGCGTACCTGGTGAAGTCCGGGCGCAGGGACACACTGCTGCCGATGTGGGCCGGTGTGGCCGTGGCCATCGTCATCAGTGCCGCCTTCGGCGCGCTGCTGCAGTTCGGCTCCTCGTCGCTGGACTTCAAGGCGCAGGAGGCGCTGGGCGGTTCGCTGTCGATCCTCTCCGTCTGCCTGGTCACCTGGATGGTCTTCTGGATGCGGCGCACCGCGCGGCATCTCAAGCGCGAGCTGCACGGCAAGCTGGACGCCGCGCTCGCCATGGGGACCACCGCGATCGTCGCGACCGCGCTGCTGGCGGTCGGCCGCGAGGGCCTGGAGACCGCGCTGTTCGTCTGGGCCGCGGTGCAGGCCGCCGGTTCCGAGGACGGGTCGACGCAGCCGCTGATCGGCGTCGCGCTGGGCCTGGCCACCGCGGTGGTGCTCGGCTGGCTCTTCTACCGCGGCGCGCTGAGGATCAACCTGGCGAAGTTCTTCACCTGGACCGGCGCCATGCTGGTCGTGGTCGCGGCGGGCGTGCTCGCCTACGGCGTGCACGATCTGCAGGAGGCCGACTGGCTGCCCGGCCTCGGCTCGGTGGCCTTCGACATCAGCTCCACGATCCCCCAGGACAGCTGGTACGGCACCCTGTTGAAGGGCGTCCTCAACTTCCAGCCGGATCCGACCGTCGTCCAGGTCACGGTGTGGGCGCTGTATCTCGTACCGACGATGGCCTTCTTCCTCGCCCCCGGTAGGGTTGCGCCGACCGCAGCAGCCCCGAAGGAGCCGACGCCCAATGACCCGCCGCAGGTTGTCCCTGACAGCCGCAGTTCTGCTGCTCGTGCTGATGCCGGTGACGGGGTGCGTGACCGTGCACGGGGAGCAGGCGCTCGTACCGGCGGTGACGAAGGCTGAGGCCGCCAAGGCCCTCGCCCGTTTCACCCAGCTCAACAACGACGCCAAGCGGAGCTACGATCCGGCGACGCTGGCGAAGGCGGAGACCGGCGCGCTCGGCGCGATGGACAACGCGGGTCTGACGGCGCGGCACACCAACCACCCGGAGGGCAATCCGGCGGCGGTGCCGCTCAAGCTCACCGACGCGCGCTACCTGATACCGAAGCAGCGCGGCTGGCCCAAGTGGTTCGCCGCCGACGCCGTCAGCAGTGCCGGCAACGGCGCCCACTGGCTGCTGCTCTTCCAGCGCTCCGCCGTGAGCGACCCGTGGAAGGCCTCGTACCTGGCGGTGGTCGCCGCCGACCGGATGCCGAAGTTCGTGCTGGACCAGGACGGCTACGCCGAGCCGGTGCCGCTGGACGGCTCGGGGCTGCTGGTCGAGCCCGGCCGGCTCAGCGCCGCGTACACCTCGTATCTGCAGACCGGCACCGCGGCGACGCTGGCCTTCGCCGACGGCACCCAGACCTCGCAGGTGCGCCAGCAGCGCCGCAAGGGCGCGGGCACCTCGGCCGCGGTCACCGAGTACGCCGACCAGCCGGTGGGCGCGGGTGAGTTCCCCCCGGTGGGGCTGCGGACCACGGACGGCGGGGCGCTGGTGTTCTTCGCCTCCCGCCACCAGTCGCGGCTGACCACGCCGGGCAAGCCGTTGAAGGTCGACGACCCGGACACCAAGGCGCTGATGACCGGCACCCCGAAGAACTCGGTCACGCTGATCCGGGTGGCGGAACAGGCCGTCACGGTCCCGCCGGCGAACGACGCCCAGGGGAAGGTCGTCTTCCTGAGCCGTCTGCTGGGTCTGGTCTCCGCCAAGGGCGATTGAACCGGTGGCCGGGTCCCGCGCGGAGCCGGCCTCGGGCGGTCAGAGCCGCCAGCCCACCGTTTCGGGGACGTACTCCACCTGGGCGCAGGAGTCCATGAGGACCTCCAGGAGCGGCAGCGGGTCGGGCAGCGGGCGGTCGGGACCGCGGCCGGGCAGCCAGGTCACGGCGCCGCCGGTGGGCAGCTTGGCGGGCGGCAGCAGGACGTAACTGCCGCGGCAGTGCCAGCGCAGACCGGGGTGTTCGTCGACGGTCTCGGGATGGCAGTCCAGCTCGCAGGGCCACCACTCGTCCTCGTCGACGGGGGTACCGCGGGTGGCGGTGAAGAACAGCAGGCGGTCGTCCCCGTAGGCGGCGACCGGACCGGCGTCCCCGCCCTCGGCCGCGAGCCGGTCCAGCGCGATGCCGCCCGCGTCGGCCGGCACGTCCAGGACGTCATGGCTGGCGCCGGTGGCGGAGATGAAGTTCGCGAGCGGCTGGGTGCGCAGCCAGTGGTCGATCTTCTGCGGATCCGTGGTGGCCTGGGTGTGCCAGGCGAACGAGACCGGGTGCATGCCCGGGGTGGGACAGCCCACGCGGTCGCACGAACAGCCGTATCCGGAGGGGTGCGCGGCCGGTGCGACGGGGAAGCCTGCGGCGGCCGCGGCCTTGATCAGATCCTCGCGGGCCAGGGCGGGAGCAGATCCGGGATCGGTGTCCGAGCCTGCCGATCGGCGGCGCAGCCACTCGGACAACCTGCTCTTGCCTGCCATCGGGCTCCTTCC
Organism: Streptomyces sp. H39-C1; assembly: GCF_027158125.1. Lineage (NCBI taxonomy): Bacteria > Bacillati > Actinomycetota > Actinomycetes > Kitasatosporales > Streptomycetaceae > Streptomyces > Streptomyces sp. H39-C1. Next base: position 43,071 of record NZ_JAPVLS010000058.1, on the reverse strand, counting down.
CTCGCCCCCGCGTCCATGGTCCACGGTACGCGGGTGGTGGGCATCATCCTGCCTCTTGTCCGGAATGAACGCACAGCCGGGGTGGAAGGACTGGAGTAGCGTTGTTCCCGACAGGCTGTCGGCATCCTCTTGACTTAGGTATACCTAAGTTGCAAGGATCGCGGCACGCCCGAAGCAGGAGGTTCCCTTGACGCCGTCCCCGTTCTCCACTGTGATCCGCACCGCCAGCCACGCTCAGCACACCGAGGCCGAGAACTCGACCTTCATGAGCGACCTGCTCGGCGGACGGCTCGGCGTGGACGCGTACGCCCGTTACACCGAGCAGTTGTGGTTCGTCTACCGGGCCCTGGAGGACGCGGCGCAGTCGCTGGCCGCAGACCCGGTCGCCGGCCCCTTCGTCCGCGCCGAACTGCTGCGCGTCGCGGAGCTGGAGCGCGACCTGGACCATCTGCTCGGCGCGGGCTGGCAGCAGCGCTCGGTGCCGCTGCCCGCCACAGCGGCGTACGCGGAGCGGGTCGCCGAGGTCGCCAGGACGTGGCCCGCGGGGTATGTCGCACATCACTACACCCGCTATCTGGGGGACCTGTCCGGCGGACAGGTGATCCGTGGCATCGCGGAGAAGACCTGGGGGTTCGAACGCAAGGGCGACGGTGTGCGCTTCTACGTCTTCGAGGGGATCGGCAACCCGGCCGCGTTCAAGCGCGAGTACCGCGAGCTGCTGGACGCCCTGGCCGTCGACGACCTGGAGAAGCAGCGCGTGGTGGACGAGTGCCGCACCGCCTTCGCCCTGAACAGCGCCGTCTTCGCCGACCTCGGTGCCGCCTACCCGCTGAGCGCGTAGGGAGTGTCTTCGAAGTAGCGTCGTCCGCCCGGAGGGCGGGGCCGGCGGGGTCTGGTGCCCGGCAGCGCGCTCGGCGGTGCGCTGGTGCTGGTCGCCGCCGACCTCGCCGCCCGCACCCTCGCGGCCCCCGCGGAACTGCCGCTCGGTGTTCTGACCGCCCTCGTCGGCAGCCCGTTCTTCTTCTGGCTGCTGCGCCGTATCCGCAACCGACGGGGAGGCTGGGCGTGAACAAGCCGCTCGTCAACAGGTTCTGGAGCCGCCGCGCCCAGGCCGACGGGGGCCGCGCCGTGGTCGTGGTGCTGCACGACCTGGGCCTGGCGGCCGCGCACGCCGACCGGATCGCGGTGCTGGCGGACGGCCGGATCGCGGCCGACGGCGCCCCCGCCGACGTCCTGTCCGAGGAACTGCTGAGCACGGTGTACCGGCATCCGGTCGAGGTGTTCGCCCACCCCAGAACCGGCGAACCGCTCGTACTCCCCCGCCGCTGACGGTCGCGGCGTGGGACAGGGCCGGTGCGATAGGCCGCCGTGTATGAAAACGATCGTGCGAACCACCCAAATGGTTCGATGCGTTTCGGCCGCCGAGGGTGGACGATTTGTGCGCGTACGTGACCCCGATGCGCGTACGCAGCCCCATCGGCGTTCCGCCGGAGCCTCAAACGACGAGGAGCCCGCATTGCGCACAGTCCGCACCGCCACACCCCGGCGGTACCTGATGTGCCCGCCCGAGCACTTCCGGGTGACCTACTCGATCAATCCGTGGATGGACCCGGCCAAGCCGGTCGACCCCGTACTCGCGCTCTTCCAGTGGGAGGAACTGCGGGACCGCTACCGCTCCCTGGGCCATACCGTCGAGGTCCTCGACCCGGTGGCCGACCTACCCGACATGGTCTTCGCCGCCAACGGCGCCACCGTCGTGGACGGCCGGGTGCTCGGCGCCCGGTTCTTCAACGCGGAGCGGACCGACGAGGCGCCGGCGCATCTGGCGTGGTTCCGCCGCAACGGATTCACCGAGGTGCGCGAGCCGCAGCACATCAACGAGGCCGAGGGCGACTTCGCCGTCACCTCGCAGTGGATCCTGGCCGGAATGGGATTCCGCAGCAGCCCGCTCTCGCACTCCGAGGCCCAGGAGTTCTTCGGCCGGCCCGTCATCGGGCTGGAACTGACCGACCCCCGCTACTACCACCTCGACACCGCGTTCGCCGTTCTCGACGACGCGGCGGGCGAGGTCATGTACTTCCCTGACGCGTTCTCGCCCGGCAGCCGCAAGGTACTGGCCCGGCTCTTCCCCGACGCCCTGCTCGCGACGGCGGCGGACGCCGCCGCACTCGGGCTGAACGCCGTCAGCGACGGACGCCATGTGGTCCTCCCGCGTGGCGCCACCGGCCTGTTCGCACCGCTGCGCGAGCGCGGTTTCGAACCGGTCGCGGTCGATCTGTCGGAGCTCCACAAAGCGGGCGGCAGCGTGAAGTGCTGCACCCAGGAGCTGCGGTAGCTACCGTGCCTGCATGTCCTCCACCACCGCATCGTCCCGCGTACCGAAGCGTTCCTCGTACGACGCCGTGATCGTCGGCGGCGGCCACAACGGTCTGGTGGCCGCCGCCTACCTGGCCCGCGCCGGCCGCAGCGTGCTGCTGCTGGAGCGGCTGCCGGCCACCGGCGGCGCGGCCGTGTCCGCCCAGGCGTTCACGGGGGTCGACGCCCGGCTGTCGCGCTACTCGTACCTGGTCAGCCTGCTCCCTAAGAAGATCACGGAGGAGCTGGGGCTGCGCTTCGCGGTGCGCCGCCGCCGGATCTCCTCGTACACGCCGTACGGGTGGGGGTCCCCCCGGCCGGAGGTTGGGGGAGGCCTGCTGGTCGACTCGCAGGATCCGTCCAGGACCCGGGAGGGCTTCGTGCGCCGCACCGGCTCGGAGCGGGACTTCGACGCGTGGCAGCGGTTCTACACGATGACGCGGCAGGTGGCGGAGCGGGTCTTCCCGACGCTGACCGGGCCGCTGCCGTCCCGGGCGGAGCTGGAGCGGATCGTGGACGATCCGGCGGCCTGGGAGGCGCTGTTCGAACGTCCGCTGGGCGAGACCGTGGAGGCGGTGTTCGAGGACGAACTGGTCCGGGGCATCGTGCTGACCGACGCGCTGATCGGCACGTTCACCCACGCCCACGACGAGACGCTGCGGCAGAACCGCTGCTTCCTCTACCACGTCATCGGCGGCGGGACCGGGGACTGGGACGTGCCGGTGGGCGGTATGGGCGCGCTGACGGACGCGCTGGCCGGGGCCGCCCTGGCGGCCGGCGCGGAGATCGTCACCGGCTGCGAGGTGACGGGCATCGCGACGGACTGCGGCTGCGCCGAGGTCTCCTTCGAGGGGGGCCGGGTGGGCGCCGGGCACGTGCTGGTGAACGCCGCCCCGCACACCCTCGCCGGACTGCTCGGCGAGCCCGAACCGTCCCGGCCGGAAGGCGCCCAGCTCAAGGTCAACATGCTGCTGCGGCGGCTGCCGCGGCTGCGGGACCGTTCCGTGGACCCGCGCGAGGCGTTCGCCGGCACGTTCCACATCGCCGAGTCGTACGGCGAGCTGGCGACCGCGTACGAGGAGGCCGCGGCGGGCCGGATCCCGGCCGCCCCGCCGTCCGAGATCTACTGCCACTCGCTGAGCGACCCGTCGATCCTCTCCCCCGCCCTGGCCGGCCAGGGCGCGCACACCCTCACCCTCTTCGGCCTGCACGCCCCTGCCCGGCTGTTCGCCGCCGACCCGTCCGGTACGAAGGAGGCGCTGCTCAAGGCCACCCTCGCCCAGCTCGACGCGGTACTGGCCGAGCCGCTGGCCGACTGCCTGGCGCTCGACGCCGACGGCCGGCCCTGCATCGAGGCGAAGTCCCCGCTGGACCTGGAGCGCGAGGTCGGCCTGCCGGGCGGCCATATCTTCCACCGCGACCTGAGCTGGCCGTACGCCGCCCCCGGCACCGGCCCCTGGGGCGTGGAGACCGGGGACCCCGCCGTGCTGCTGTGCGGCGCGGGCGCGGTGCGCGGCGGCGGCGTCAGCGGGATCCCCGGGCACAACGCGGCGATGGCGGTCCTGCACGGGACGCCGGGAGCCTGACCGGGGCCGCGCGGCAGGGCGGACGGACGGGCCACCTGCCCGATCGGCGATACTTCCTCGGATACGTACCGAGGAGGGCACGATGACCGGTCGGCAGTGGCGCAGAAGCGGGAGCGGGGGCAAGTGGCACACCCTCGACGAGAGTGGCGGCGCGCTGCCCGCGCCCCGCAAGTGCACCGCGGACGTGATCGTGGACTGCGCGGTGTACGAGGACGGCAAGCGCTCCGCGACCCTGCCGCCGCGTGAGGCGCTGGCGGCGGCGAGGGAGCGGCCGGGCGGTTTCGCCTGGATCGGGCTGTACCAGCCGGACGCCGAGCACCTCGTGGAGATCGCCGATGTGTTCGGCCTGCACCCGCTCGCCGTGGAGGACGCCGTCAAGGCGCACCAGCGGCCGAAGCTGGAGAGCTACGGCGACACGCTCTTCCTGGTGCTGAAGACGATCGTCTTCGTGGAGCACGAGAAGCTGACGGCGACCAGTGAGGTCGTCGACACCGGCGAGATCATGATGTTCCTGGGCAAGGACTTCGTCGTGGTCGTCCGGCACGGCAGCGCGCCGGGCCTGTCGCGGGTGCGCAGCTCCCTGGAGGCGCGGCCGGACCTGCTGGCGCAGGGTCCGGCATCGGTGCTGCACGCGATCGCGGACCAGGTCGTCGACGACTATCTGGACGTCGCGGACCGGGTGGAGCTGGATGTGGACCAGCTGGAGTCCGATGTGTTCTCGGCCGGGCACGGCGACGACGCGGAGCGGATCTACCAGCTCAAGCGCGAGCTGATCGAGTTCAAGCGGGCCGTCCATCCGATGGCGCGGCCGCTGCAGCGCCTCGCGGAGGACCCGCACCCCGTCATCGGGCCCGAGGTGGGCCGGTATCTGCGGGACGTCGCCGACCATCTGTCCCATGTCCGGGAGCGGCTGGCGGGCTACACCGAGTTGGTGGACGGGCTGTTGTCGGCCAATCTCAGCCAGCTCGCCGTGCAGCAGAACACCGATATGCGGCGTATCAGCGCGGCGGCCGCGATCCTCGCGATCCCGACGATGATCGCCGGTTTCTACGGGATGAACTTCGAGCACATGCCGGAACTGAAGTGGACCTTCGGCTATCCGCTGATGGTCGGGGTGACGGCCGTGCTGTCCGCGGTGGTCTACCGGGCCTTCCGGCGCTACGGCTGGCTCTGAGCCGGCCGGCTCAGGAGTCCGTCGCGTCTGCCGCGGGCGGCCAGGGGTCGCCCGAGTCCGCGTCGCGGGCGGCGCGGTAGAGGTCGCCGTGCCGCTTCTTGGTGATGATGCTGCGGGAGAGTCCGTCGTCCCGGGTGCACAGGTCGAGCAGCACCTGGCCCTTGCGGATCTGCGGGTGCCGCACGACGCGCCCGGCCGCGGGCGCGGCCGGGAAGCGGGCGGCCGCGACGTAGCTGAACTTCTCGTCCTCGTACGGCAGTGAGCCGCCCTTGATCTGGCGGTGCAGCGAGGAGCGGTTCACCCGGGCCGCGAAGTGGCACCAGTCGGTGCCCTCTATCGGGCAGGTCCCGTTGTGCGGGCAGGGGGCGAGCACGGTGTACCCGGCGCCGAGGAGCTGGTCGCGCGCGGCGATGACCCGGGCGTAGCCGTCCGGGGTGCCGGGCTCGACGATCACCACGGCGCCCAGTGCCGCGCGGGCCGCCTCGGCGACGACGGAGACCCGGGCGGCGGCGTCCAGTTCGCCGAGCACGTACGAGACGGTGACCAGGTCGGACTCGGGCAGCCGTACGGCGCCGCCCAGCGGGGCCCGGCGCCATTCGGCGTCCCGTACCGCCGCGGAGTCGGCGCCCGCGGCCAGTTCGCGGCCGAGGGTGAGGGCGGCGTCCGACCAGTCCAGGACGGTGCTGGTGTGGGTGTCCTGCTGCCAGGTGTCGGCGACCGCCCAGGTCGCCGCTCCGGTGCCGCCGCCCACGTCCAGATGGGTGGCCGGGGCCCAGGTGCCCGCCCGCGCCTGGAACTCCGCGAGCGCGGAGCGCACGGCGGCGTAGGTGGCGGGCATCCGGTACGCGGCGTACGCGGCGACGTCGGAGGCGTCCCGCAGGATCGGGGCGTCGGTCGGCGTGGCGCCTCGGTAGGCTGCGATCAGCCGGTCGACCGCCTGGGCCGCCCGGTTCGGCGGCAGACCGTCGAGCAGGCCGTTCAGCGCGGCGCGCAGGTCATCGGGGGCTTGCAAGGTGGACACAAGCGACAACTGTAAGGGGCGCCGTCCTGGGCGCCGGACGCTTACCCTCCGCATGCGGTCCGGTACCGGGACGGTACGTTCCGGAAGGTGTCCCTCCCCGGTGGTAACCATGATGTGGACGCCCGCCATACTCCGTATGGCCACGTTGTGCAGCTGAGCTATTAACTTGGACACAACAACGGCTCGAATATACGTAAACCGCAGCGGATGACCACCCTTTTGGCCTAGCGTTCCGGTTTATCACGGCGCACTGCTGCTTGGGGAAGTGGCAACCGCGCTCAGTCGGTCGCGATGTGCCTGGGGGGTCCATGCGGCGTGTCGAAGTACCCAATGGTCTGATCGAAGCCGAACCGAAACCCGTGCGGAGCAAGGCTCCGCGCGGACTCAGTGACAAACCGACGTGGTACCTACCGGTGGCGCTCGCCGTCGACCTGGTGGGTATCGCGCTGCCCGTGGCGCTCGTGTTCCAGGCGACGCGTCAGCCGTACCCATGGGCATGCGCAGTGGTGGCCGCGGTGGCCTGGCTGTGTGTGCAGGCGGGCAGGCACCGCTATGCGGCGCGCTCCCTGGGCGAGTCCCGGGCCGCGTTGCCGGTTCTGTACGACTGGCTGATCCTGCTCGGAGTGCTGGCCGTCGCGCGTACCGCCGTCGGCGAGATCTCCGAGCCCTCACTGGCGCTGCTCGGGCTCGCGCCCGGACTGCTGCTGACCGCCTCCTGCCGCAAGATGACGCACCGGCATCTCGCGGCGGCCCGCCGCGAGGCGCACGCGGTCCGCAAGGTCCTGGTGATCGGCGAGCCGAGCGCCGCGGACCATGTCGTCGGCCACCTGGCCGGACGCACCGACCACGCCTATGTGGTCGTCGGTGTCGTCCCGGTCGGGAACGCCAACCTCGAATGCGGCGCGCCGGTCAGTGCCCGGCTGGGCTCCGTGATGCCCAGCGCCCCGAGCGGCGACTCCGCGCTCGTGCTGGGCGCCGCCCGGGACCACCGCGCGGAACTCGTGCTGGTGGCACCGGGACCGCGGATGGCCGGAGAGCGGCTGAAACGTTTGTCCTGGGCGCTGCACGACGCGGGACTGCCGCTGGCGGTCCTGCCGGGACTGGTGGACGTGTCCATGCGCCGCGTCCAGCTCGCCGCGCCCGCCGGGCTGGCGATGCTCCACATCGCCCCGCCCACCCGGCGCGGAGTCCAGATCCAGCTCAAGTCGGCCATGGACCGGGCCGGCGCCGCCGCCGGGCTGCTGGTGCTGGCACCGCTGTTCGGTCTGATCGCCGCCGCCATCCGGCTCGGGTCACCCGGCCCGGCCTTCCACAAGCAGGTCCGGCACGGCCAGAACTGCGCGCCTTTCACCATGTGGAAGTTCCGCACCATGGTCGTGGACGCCGAGGCCCGCAAGGCCGAACTGACGGCCGCCAACGAGAACGACGGCCTGATGTTCAAGATGCGCCGGGACCCCCGGGTCACCAGCGTCGGCCGGCTGCTGCGCCGCTGCTCGCTCGACGAACTGCCGCAGCTCGTCAATGTGCTGCGCGGTGAGATGTCACTGGTCGGGCCGCGCCCGCCGCTGCCGGAGGAGGTGGCCCGCTACGACGAGATCGAGCTGCGCCGGCTCGCCGTCAAGCCGGGTATCACCGGACTCTGGCAGGTCAGCGGACGTTCCGACCTGTCCTGGGACGAGACGGTCGCACTCGACCTGCAGTACGTCGACAACTGGTCGTTCACCAGTGATGTCGACGTGATGGCCCGCACGCTCCGTGCCGTGGTCGACGGACGAGGAGCGTATTAGACCGGTGCCCTTCGTTCCTCCATCCGCCAACCCCTCACGCCTCGGACCGCCACTGGGTGTACACCGAGGCGATGCCGTCCCGCAGCGGGATCGTCGGCTTCCAGCCGAGATCCGTCAGCCGGGACACGTCCAGCAGTTTCCGCGGGGTCCCGTCGGGCTTGGTCGAGTCCCAGGCGATGGCACCCTCATAGCCGACGACGTCCCTGACGGTCTGCGCGAGTTCGCGGATCGTCAGGTCGTCGCCGCAGCCGACGTTGACCGGCTCGTCGCCGTCGTAGGTGCGCAGCAGCAGCGCGCAGGCGGCGGCGAGATCGTCCACGTGCAGGAACTCGCGCCGCGGGGAGCCGGTGCCCCAGAGCTCGACGCTCTCGCGCCCGTCCCGCTTCGCCTCGTGGAAGCGGCGGATCAGGGCCGGCAGGACGTGCGAGGTCTCCAGGTCGAAGTTGTCGCCGGGACCGTAGAGATTGGTCGGCATCGCCGAGATGTACGAGGCGCCGTACTGCCGCCGGTAGGACTGGATCTGGACGATGCCGGCGATCTTGGCGAGCGCGTACGGCTCGTTGGTCGGCTCCAGCGGGCCGGTGAGCAGCGCGTCCTCGCGGATCGGCTGCGGGGCGAGCTTGGGGTAGATGCAGGACGAGCCGAGGAAGAGCAGCCGGCCGACCCCCGCCGCGTGTGCGCCGGCGATGACGCTCAGCTGGATCCGCAGGTTGTCCTCGATGAACTGCACCGGATAGGTGCTGTTGGCCATGATCCCGCCGACCTTGGCGGCGGCGAGTACGACCGCGTCGGGCCGGACCTCCGCCAGGAACTTCCCGGTCTCCGCGGCGTCGCGCAGGTCCAGTCCGTCCCGGCCGCGGGTGATCACCTGGTAGCCGTCGGCGGTGAGCCGGCGGGTGACCGCCGAGCCGACCAGTCCGCGGTGTCCCGCGACGAAGATCCGGGCGCTGGGCGGGAGCAGTTCCCTCGTAGCCTTCATGACACCGGATTATGCCCTGTGGCATCACCCATTCGGGTCTGAGCCCAGCTTTCCGTACGAAACAGCAATATATCCGGATCCCTAAGGGGGGACCGCGTGAGCAAGAGCGCACTCATCACCGGCGTCACCGGCCAGGACGGCTCGTACCTGGCCGAACTGCTGCTCGCCAAGGGCTACACGGTGCACGGTCTCGTGCGCCGGTCGTCCAGCTTCAACACCGAGCGGATCGACCACATCTACCAGGGCCCGCAGGAGGCGAATCGTTCCCTCGTGCTGCACCACGCCGATCTGTCGGACGGCGTCGCCCTGGTGAACCTGCTGCGCGACCTGCAGCCCGACGAGGTGTACAACCTCGGCGCGCAGTCGCACGTCCGGGTCTCCTTCGACGCGCCGCTCTACACCGGCGACGTGACCGGTCTCGGCGCGCTGCGCCTGCTGGAGGCGGTCCGCGCGAGCGGTATCAGCACCCGCGTCTACCAGGCCTCGTCGTCGGAGATGTTCGGCGCCGCGCCGCCGCCGCAGAACGAGAGCACGCCGTTCCACCCGCGCAGCCCCTACGGCTGCGCCAAGGTCTTCGGCTACTGGTCGACGGTGAACTACCGCGAGGCGTACGGAATGTTCGCCGTCAACGGGATCCTGTTCAACCACGAGTCCCCGCGCCGTGGCGAGACCTTCGTCACACGGAAGATCACCCGGGCGGTCGCCCGGATCCAGGCCGGCCTGCAGGACCGGCTCTACCTCGGCAACCTCGACGCGGTCCGCGACTGGGGCTACGCGCCGGAGTACGTGGACGCGATGTGGCGGATGTTGCAGCGCGACGAGCCGGACGACTATGTGGTCGCCACCGGTGAGCCTGCTACGGTGCGGCAGTTCGTGGAGACCGCGTTCGCCCATGCGGGACTGGAATGGGCCGAATATGTTCGCTACGACCCCAAGTACGAGCGGCCCAGCGAGGTCGACGCACTCATCGGGGATGCGAGCAAGGCCCACGACCTCCTTGGCTGGAAAGCATCGGTCAAGGTGGAAGAACTGGCTCGGATCATGGTGGATGCCGACATTCAGCACGTATCCGATCAGTTGGCGGGCGCAACTGTGCGCATAGATCGCTAAATCTCGCCAAAACTGCAGACTGGGGCCTACCGAGCGCCCTACTCTGCCCTGCACCGTCGGCTGTACGAGCCACGGGCAAACGCTAGGGGCCTGGGGGGCTACGCATGCGTAAATTGGGGGTGTTCTCGGTTGCCACTGCATTGGCGGCCGCGACACTGGGAGTGATGACGTCGCAGTCCGCGACGGCACTGACTCCGCCGGTCGCCATCACGGCGGACGACCTTTCGACCTGGCAGACCAACGGGATCGTCTGGGCCTTCGCCCAGGCGGACGGAGTGGTCTTCGCCGGGGGTACGTTCTCGGCCATCCGGCCGCCCGGCTCGGCTGCCGGCGAGAACGAGCAGCCCGCGGTCAACTTCGCCGCGTTCGACACCACGACGGGCGCACCCACCGGGTGCCACCTGTCCTTCACCGGCGGCACGGAGACGGTCCGCGCGCTCACCGTCTCACCGGACCGCAAGACGCTCTACGCGGGCGGCTCCTTCGGAGCGGTCAACGGCGTCGGGGTGAGCAACCTGGCGGCGATCGACATCGCCACCTGCACCCCGCGCAACGACTTCCACGTCAACGTCACCGCCACCGTGCGCGCGCTGACGGCGACCGCCGACACCGTCTACCTCGGCGGCGACTTCCAGTCCGTCGAGGGCCAGACCCGCGGCCACCTGGCCGCGGTCACCACCGCGGGCGCCCTGAAGCCGTGGACGGCCGACACGGACGAGACGGCGCGCGCCGTCGAGGTCGCGGCCGACGGCACACATGTGATCGTCGGCGGTGACTTCTACACCGTGAACGGCGCGAACTCGCACGCCCTGGCGGTGGTGGACGCCACCACCGGAGCCGTCACCAAGAACTACCCGAACGGCTTCATCGACAACACGTCGGTCGTCAAGGACATCATCACCGACAGCACCGGCTTCTACGTCGCCAACGAGGGCACCGGCGGCGGTGTGTTCGACGGCCGCATCGCCTTCAACTACAGCGACTGGAACCAGCGCTGGCGGGACACCTGCCTGGGCGCCACCCAGAACCTGGCGCTCTACCAGTCGGTGATCTACAGCGGTTCGCACGCCCACGACTGCTCGACCATGGGCGAGTACCCGGACGGCACCCGCCACCACCTGCTGGCCGAGTCGGTCGACAGCCCGACGCTGCTGCCCTGGTTCCCCGACACCAATGACGGTCTCGGCGAGCTGGTCGGCCCGCGTGTGCTGATCGTCGCGTCCGGCGGCGGCAAGGACTACCTCTGGGCCGGTGGCGGTTTCACCACCACCAACCTCAAGGCCCAGCAGGGTCTGACCCGCTTCTCGAACGGTCCTGACACCGGGGCGCCCAGCATCCCGCAGGTCGTCGCGTCGAGCGTGGAGCCCGGCAAGGTCCAGGTCCGCTGGCAGACCAGTCTGGACCTCGACGACGGCAACCTGACCTACAACGTGTACCGGAACAACGGTGCCACCCCGGTCTACACCGTCAGCGCCTCCTCGCTCCCGTGGGTGCGGCCGCAGCTCACCTTCACCGACACCAACGTGGTGGCGGGCACGTCGTACACCTACCGGGTGTCGGCGAGCGACGGCACCAACGTCAGCGCCAAGTCGGCCAACGCGACCACCGTCGCCGCGGCCACCGCCGAGTCGTACCCCGCCAAGGTGATCGCCGACGGCGCCAACCTGTACTGGCGCTACGACGAGACGGCCGGCTACCTCGCGGACGCCTCGGGCAACCAGGCGGCCGGCGACAACGTCGGGTACTCGACCCGCCGGGTCGTCCCCGCCGCGGTCCAGGGCAACAGCACGGCGGTCACGTACAACGGCACCAGCCAGTACTCGTACAGCGACCGCTCCTACCCCCGCCCGGCCTCGTACAGCGTCGAGACGTGGTTCAAGACGACCACCACGCAGGGCGGAAAGCTCGTCGGCTTCGGCAGCAACACCAACGGCCGGCTCAGCTCCAACTACGACAAGCACATCTACATGACCAACAACGGTCAGCTGATCTTCGGCGCCTACCTCAACGGGACCCGCACCATCGCCAGCGGTACCGGCCTGAACAACGGCCAGTGGCACCACGTGGTCGGTACCCAGGGCTCCAACGGCATGCGGCTGTACGTCGACGGAAACCTCGTGTCCAGCAACAGCGCGTACACCGCCAGCCAGGACTACACCGGTTACTGGCACGTCGGCGGCGACCAGCTCAACGGCTGGCCGAGCCAGCCCGCGAGCAACTACTTCGCCGGCTCCATCGACGAGACCGCGATCTACCCGAGCGTTCTGACTCCCGCGCAGATCGCCCAGCACCGCACCCTGGGGCTCACCGGATGATCCACCCGCTCCGGGCCACCGCCGCCGCCGTCATCACGACGGCGGTGGCGGTGGTGTTCCTGACCGGCTGCTCCAGCAGCGACCCGAAGGCCGCCGCGCCTCCGACCGCCTCCGCCCCCGCCTCCGGGGGCCTCGACCAGAACCCCACCGCCACCGCCGCTCCGACCACGCCCGGACCCACCGTCCCGGCGGCGGAACTGACACCGGCGACGGGCTCCTTCACCAAGCAGCAGAAGCAGTACCTGACCGGCCGGGTGCCGAAGGGATCGGACCCGGCGGCCGTGCTGGAGCTCGGCCAGGAGTCCTGCGACAAGATCAAGTTCATCGCCAAGCGGGACCCCGACGCGGCGGCGAGCGGCATCGTCCTCGGCCAGATCTCCGGCGCGCACGACGCCGTCACCGCACTCTGCCCCGACCAGAAGCCGGTACTCGCGGCGGCGGAACACGGCTTCACCGACGGCACCTTCACCGTCGGGAGCAAGGCGAAGGCCGGCAGCGTCATCACCCCCGGCACCTATCACGCGCCGACCCCGTCCAAGGGCTGCTCCTGGAAGCTCACCGGCGCGGACGGCAAGGCGGTCTCCGGCAGCAAGGCGCTGGTCACCGTGCCGGCCGGCGCACGCGGCTTCACCAGCACGGGCTGCTCCGTCTGGCTCTTCTCGAAGGGGGAGTGAACGGGGTATGCGGGTCCTGCACGCCGTCACGCTGCACACACCCAGCCACGCCTTCGGCGGTCCGACGCGGGTGGCGCTCAGCCTCTCGCGCGGGCTGATCGAGCGCGGGGTCGACGCCCGGCTGGTCACCCTCGGCGACGAGTTCGAGGGGCCGCTGCCGACCGAGGTGGAAGGGGTACCGGCGCAGCTGTTCCAGGCCCGGCACCTCATCCGGCGGTTCGGCGTCGCGGGGATCACCTCCCCGTCACTGCTGGCCAGGGCGCGCCGGCTGGTGAAGTCGGCGGACGTCGTGCACGTCCACCTCATGCGGGACCTCGTCACCCTGCCGATCGCGCTCGCCGCCCTGCAGTGCGGCCGGCCACTGGTCCTGCAGACGCACGGGATGATCGACCCGACCGAGCGGCTGCCCGCCAAGATCTCCGACGCGTTCGGGGTGCGGCGGGTGCTGCGGCGGGCCGACGCGGTGCTGTGCCTCACCGAGACCGAGCGCCGCAACGTCAACGCCGTGGTGGAACCGGTCGAACTGACCAACACCATACGGCTGGCCAACGGCGTCGAACCGCAGGGCGAGTACCGCCCGGAACTGCGGGCCTCCTCGCACGGCGGGCCGCCCACCGTGCTGTATCTGGCCCGGGTGCACCCCGCCAAGCGGCCCGAGGACTTCATCGAGGCCGTCCCCGGCGTGCTCGGCAAGCACCCGGAGGCGCGCTTCGTGCTCGCCGGGCCCGACACGGGCGGCCTGGAGGCGACCCTGGCCCGCGCCCGCGCGCTGGGGGTCGACGGGTCGGTGGAGTACGTCGGCGCGCTCGACAGGACCGCGGTGTACGAGCAGCTGCGGCGGGCGGACGTCTACGTCATCCCGTCGATCCAGGAATCGTTCTCGCTGTCCGCGGCCGAGGCCATGTCCGTGGGCACACCCGTGGTCGTCACGAAGACCTGCGGGCTGGCCCCCGACATCGAGGCGGCGGGCGCGGGCCGGCTCGTGGACAGCCGCGAGGAGACCGGCGGCGGGAACAGTGCCGAGAACGGCGCCCGGATCGCCGGTGCGATCCTGGAGCTGCTCGACCCGGCGGTGCACGCGGCGGCCTCCGTCGCGGCCCGGCGGCTGATCCATGACTCCTTCACCATCGACGCGATCGTGGACCACCTGCAAAAGGTGTACGCGGACGTGCGACGCTGACGGGGTAGCGGGGAAGGGGGACTGCAGCCATGGCGGTTGTCGACACACGGGTGGCCGAGATGCGCACCAGGCGGCCCGAGGTGCCCGCGGTGTCCCCCCGGGCCGTGCTGTCCCGTGCCCTGGCCGTGCCGCTGGTGCTCGGCCTGGTCGTCTTCCTGCCCGCCACCGTGGCCCTCCAGCCGGGCGCGGGCGTGCACGACGAGGCGTACTGGCTGCAGATCGCACTGACCTGCTACGCCGGGGCCCGGCTGTCGTCGATGATCCTCACCACCCGCCGCCGGCGGCTCATCCAGGGGTCGTTCTGGCTGTTCGTCTACGCGGCCATGGGCGTCGCCTCGCTCGCCCAGCTCGTCCTGGGCCGCGTCCCGACGCCGCTGGTCGGCCCGCGCAGCGATCTGTCGGCGGCCCTCGCACTGACCCTCGTCGGCTGTGTGGCCTTCGACGTCGGCGTCCTGCTGGCCCGGCACCGCCCGGTGCGCACCGGCCGCAAGGAGCGCCCGGCGGCCTCCGTGAGCCCGCGCCGGCTGTATCTGCTGGTGCTGCTGGCGTTCGTGGCCAGCAGCTACTACGTCATGAAACTCGGCGGGCCCGCGGTGCTGTTCAGCAGCCGCCAGGAGATCAGCGACACCCTCGCGGAGACCGGGGTGGCCACCGCCGGTTCGCACGCGGGCTCCGCGACGCTGCGCGGCTTCGGGACGGTACCGGCGCTGCTGGCGCTGCTCTTCCTCACCCGCTGGCTGGTGACCTCGCGCATCGCGCGCCGGCGGCCGCTGCCGATCCTGCTGTGGATCGCCACCGCCGGGCTGAACATCGTCGTCAACAACCCGATATCCAACGCCCGGTTCTGGTTCCTGACCGTGCTGTTCTCCTTCCTGTTCACGGCGTTCCCGCGCAGCCCCGTGATGTACCGCTCCGCGCTGGCCCTGGGCGTCGTCGCGGCGCTGCTGGTGTTCCCCTTCATGGACCGGTTCCGCTACGACGCGGCCGACTACAAGCCCATGGAGACCAATTCGGTCCTCGAACCGCTGGCGCGCAAGGACTACGACCAGACGGTGATGTTCGCCAACGCGATCACCGAGGTGCACTCCGGCGCGGGCCACACCTACGGCCGCCAGCTCGCCGCCGCGGTCTTCTTCTACGTGCCCCGCTCCGCCTGGCCCGACAAGGCACTGGACACCGGCATCATGCTCGGCGAGTGGATGGGCAACAAGAACACCAACCTCTCCTCACCGCTGTGGTCCGAACTGTGGCTGGATTTCGGACCGCTCGGGATGACCGGCGGCTTCCTGGGGGTCGGCTACCTGGCGGCGCGCGGCGACCGGCGGTACGCGCTGCGCACCGCGGACGGCGGACGGCCGGGCGACATGACGGCCATCATCGTGCCGCTGATCGCCGGCTACTCCTTCATCCTGCTGCGCGGTTCACTTCTCCAGGCCTCCGGCCGGATCGGGATCGCCGTGCTGTGCCTGGCCATGGTCGCTTCCTTCCGCACCGACCCGCGCAAGCTCCTGCGCTGACGCCGCCGAGGCGCTGACCGAGCCGATCCGCAGCCAGGTGGCGACCGCCTTGGCGACGGAGCCGAGACCCAGGCCCCAGGCCGCGCCGAGGACCCCGCCCAGCGCGTAGCCGGTGAGCATGAACGCCACCGCCGCCAGGGAGAAGACCACCTGGATCGGCAGTGTGGTGCGCGGGCGCAGCACCCGCAGCGTCAGCAGTCCGCAGGTGCCGACCGCCATCGCGGTGTACTGGCTGCCGCTGGCCGGCAGCAGATGGGCGGCGTTGGGCCAGGTGTCGCCGAGGAGTTGTCTGCCGATCCGGTCCGGCAGCAGGTACAGCACGGTCGCCCAGCTCGCGGCGACGGTGGCCAGTACGGCGGCGAGCACCGCGGTGGCGCGGACCTGGCCGCGTACGCTCTCCGTCCGGTTCAGCAGCGGCGGGCCGAAGGCCGTCGAGGCGTTGAACAGGACGTTCAGCGGTCCGAAGAGGGTGGTCGCGCCGCGCAGCGCGCCGACCGCCAGCGGGGTGGCGAACAGCCCGAGGCCGAGGATCGCCAACTGGCTGGATCCGTTGCCGACGCCGAACTCCACGACGAAGCGCTGCCCGAGGTGGCCGCGGCGCACATACGTCCGCAGGTCCGCGGGCAGGCCGCGGAGCAGCGGGGCGAGCAGGGCGATGGCGGTGAGCAGCGCGGGCAGCGCCGACAGGCCCCAGACGGCCACCAGCCGGGCGGGGCCGGCTCCGTGCGGCTGCACCGCCAGCGCGGGCAGCGCGACGGCGAGCCGTACGAGGTCGGCGGCCAGCGCGTAGTGCGGCAGCCGCAGCGCCGAGAAGCAGTAGCGGATCCCGTCCTGGGTCAGGGCGATGGGCAGGATGAGCCCGAGCACGGCGAGCGCGGCGGCGGTGTCGCCGGGCACGAAGGCCAGCACGGCCGCGGCCGTGAACCCGATGACGGTGGACGCGACGACGGTGAAGACCGCCGCGGAGCGGCAGGCGGCCCGGATCACCCGGTCCTCGCCGCGGACCAGCACCAGCGCCTGGCCGACGTAGCTGACGCCGACGCCGAGCAGGATGGTGAAGACCATGTAGACCATGGAGAAGACGGCGAACCCGGCGGCGCTGGACAGCCGCGCGGCGACCACCAGCACCAGGATGTTGGTGAGCGCCGACACTCCCTGGTCCGCGACGGAGCACGCTATGGAGGCTTTCGCCCCCGGGACTCTCATGACACCGGCGACCGTTCGGGTTCCGGGAGGACGGCTTCCAGCAGGTCCGTCGCCGTGGACGCGGGGGCGCTGCCGGTGTCCTCCGCGGGCGCCACGGGGAGGGGGGCCGTACGGTCCTCGTTGCGGCGCCACGGCAGGGTGAATCCGGTGCTGCCCGACGAGTGCAGCACCGCGCCGAGCACGGTGCCGCCGGCGCCGCTGATGAGTTCGCGGACCCGCTCCAGGTCGGCCCGGTGCACCTCGCGCGGGTCGCAGACCACCAGGACGCCGTCCACCCGGTCGACGAGTGCGAGGGCGTCGGCGTAGGCGAGCACGGCGGGCGCGTGGACGATGACCGCGGACTTCGGGGCGTCGGCCTCGGAGATGAGCCTTGTGGCCGGTACCGAGGTCAGCGCGCGGGCGACGTTGCGGACCCGGCGGCCCGGCACCAGGTCGAAGGAGCCGGACTCACCGGCGTCGATGGAGATCTGGTGCCCGGCCGGCCAGCCGCCGTCGCCCACCGAGGGCGTACGGGCCCAGGCCGGGCGGGAGCCGTCGCCGGAGCGCAGCCGGTCGGCCAGCGTCGGGGTGCGCAGGTCGGCCTCGATGAGCAGGACCTCCATGCCGGTCTCGGCGAAGGAGGCGGCCAGGTTGACCGAGACGGCGGTGGCGGTCTCGCTGGAGCCGCGCGGCGCGACCACCAGCAGCCGCCGGCGGTCGGCGAACCGCTGGTCGTACGCGAGCCGGAAGGCCACCGAGCGGTACGCCTCGGCGAGCCGGCTCTCGGTGTTGTCGAGGGCGAGCAGCGGAGCCGGTTCACGGCTGTCGCGGACCCGCGGCAGCGTCCCGAGGACGGGGGCCCGCAGCGCGCGCACCACATCGCTGTCGGAGCGGGCCGCCGGGTCGAAGACCAGCCGCACCCAGGCGGCGAGCAGGCCGATGGCGATACCGACGCCCAGGCCCAGGCCGAGGGAGATCGGCAGGCCGAGCCCGGCGGGCGAGGTCGGCGGGACGGCCGTGCGGATCACGTTGCCCGAGGTGGTGTCGAGGGCCTTCAGTTCGCTGATCTTGCCGTTGAGCTCGGAGATCCGGCCCAGCAGGTTGGTCTGCGCGTTGGTGTTGGTGGCGACGCTCGACGGGTCCTTCTGCTTCTCGATCGACTTGCGCAGCGCCTCGGACTGCTTCACCAGCGGGTCCAGCTGGGTCTTGTAGCCGTTGACCATGATCGTGATGCTCGACGCGGTCTGCTGCTGCCGGTTGTCCAGGTAGGCCTGGGTGAGGGCGTTGGCCCGGGCCGCCGCCTCCTGAGGGCTGTGGCCGGTGTACGCGAAGTCCAGTGCCGTGGTCTGCGGGGGGTTGGTCACCTGCAGGTTGGCGAGCAGTTCGGTGGCCGCTTCCGGCTGTCCCAGCGCCTTGGCCGCGCGCTCCGCGACGACGCCGCTGGCGGCGGTCTGCCGCTCCGAGCCCATGTTCAGGATCTTGTCGGGGGTGGCACCGGTGGCGAACGGGTTCACGGAGGCGGCCCGGACGGTGATCTCGCTCGTCGCGACGTACTTGTCCGCACCCGACAGCGCCAGCGCGGCGCCGCCGAGCAGCCCGATCAGCACTCCGGCCACGATCAGTGCCCGGTAGCGGATCAGCTGGCGGAACTGGTCGCGCAACAGGTCCGGTTCGTCATGTTGCTCGATCACGTGCGTGAAACCCCCTCAGGCGCGCGCTCCCCATGCGCTCGCTCATTATGCGCGTTCGTCACCGGATCAGGTGTCCGAATGTGCGGGCTCCGCGGCCTGCGCGGATTCCGCGAATGGTACTGGTGGCGCCGACGGGGCCCGCGGGGCGGTGTCCAGGGCCTCGGCCACGAGGGCGTCGATCCGGTCCAGGCCCGCGGTGCGGCTGAGGTGCGCGTCGGCGTAGCGCGGTCCGTTGGACCCCAGCGCGTCGGCCGACTCCGGGTCCTCGGCGAGTGTCAGCACCGCTTTCAGCAGCGCGTGCGGGTCCTCGGGCGCCACCAGGACGCCCGCGCCGGAGCGCAGCACCTCCTCCGCCGTGCCGCCCTCGGCGGCCACCGAGGCGACGACCGGCCGGCCGGTGGCGAAGTACGAGGTGAGCTTGGAGGGGATGCTCATGTCGAGGACGGACGCGCGCTGGGTGACGGCGAGGACGTCGGCCGCGGCGAGGACGTCGGGGAAGTCCGCGTCGTCGACCGGTTGCATGAACTCCAGGTTGGGCATTCCGCCGGCCAGTGCGCGCAGCTGCTCGCGCTGGTTGCCGTCCCCCATGAGGACGACGCGGACGGCCGGGTCCAGCCGGGCGGTCTCGACCAGCACCTCCAGGCCCTGCTTGAGTCCCATGTTGCCGGAGTGCAGGACGACGGTCTGGCCCTCCCGCCAGCCCAGCCGGGCGCGCATCTCGGCGCGGGGCCGCGAGGGGCGCGCCACATGCGACCAGTTGGGGACCACGCGTATCCGCTCACGCGGTACGCCGAGCGCGGCGACCTTGTCGGTGAAGCTCTCGTGGATGACGCCGACCAGCGTCGCGCGCTTGAGCACGTACGCCTCGACGGCGCTGGCGGCGGCGGCCGCCCGGTCCCCGCCGCTGATGCCGCTCTGCTTGGCGGCGGCACCCATCAGGTCCTGCACGATGGGGACATAGGGGACACCGTGCCGCCGGGCGGTGCGCGCCGCGAGGACGCCGCCGGCCAGGCTGGGCAGCTGCGCGACGACCACGTCGGGCCGGACGCGCGGCGGCGCGAGCAGTCCGTGCACGAGCACCGACGCTTCGAACAGGGCGCGGCGCACCGCGGTCTGGCGCGGTGGCACGGTGTGCCGGCGACGGTACACCCGCACCCCGCCGCGCTCCTCCTCGGTCCGCCAGACACCCCGGTAGGCGGGGTCGGTCTCCCAGGCGGGGTAGTGCGGCATACCGGCGAGCACCGCCACGTCGGCCCCGCCCGCGGCCCAGTGTTCGGCGATCTGCGTGGCGTACGGCCCGATACCGGTGTGTTCCGGCGCGTAATTGGTTGAAACCAAGAACAGCCGTTTGTGGCGAAAGCTGTCAAGAGCCGACACGGCGCGCCCCGTTCCCCCCAGAAGTGACCAAGCGTCCACCCTAACTGTTCACCGGTGCTACATGTTGACGATTCCAGCCGGTCTTCGTTTCGCAAATCGTCGCTTAGTATCTGCGACGTCCGGCTATCGTCGGAGACTCACCATCGCCTTGGGCATTACCGGGCGGGGCAGTACGGCTGGGGGTCGTTTCGTGGCACACCGTGTCGGCTACGCGCCAGGGGTCTACGACCTCTTCCACGTGGGGCATCTCAACATCCTTCGGCATGCCCGCAGCCAGTGCGACTATCTCGTCGCGGGCGTCGTCTCCGACGAAATGGCCGAATTGGCCAAGGGGCGCCGGCCCATGGTTCCGCTGATCGAGCGGCTGGAGATCGTCCGCAGCGTGCGCTTCGTGGACGCGGCCTTCGTCGAGACCGTCCCCGACAAGGTGGAGACCTGGCAGCAGGTGCGCTTCGACGTCATCTTCAAGGGCGACGACTGGCGCGGCACCGAGAAGGGCGCCCGCCTGGAGCGGGACTTCGCGGCGGTCGGCGTCGAGGTCGTGTACTTCCCGTACACCGTGCACACGTCCAGCACCCAGCTGCGCCGGGCGCTGGACGTACTCACCGAGCCCGTCACCCCGGAAGGCGCCGAGCGCCACGGTTGAACGGCCCGACTCCCCGGAGCCGGGGATCGGACGGCGGGGGATCAGGCGGCCGGGGCGCCCACGGCCTTCAGTTCGCGGAACCACTTCGCCAGGAACGCGCCCAGGAACAGCACGTACACCCCGCCCAGGAACGCGTAGGCGTACAGGAACGCCCGTCCGCCGCCCAGCGCCAGGAAGACCACGCAGAAGACCCCGTAGTCGACGGGCAGCAGGCCCACGGCCCTGATCCGCGACGGGGCGGCCGGCACGGATCCGGGCGCGGATTTCGGCTTGAGCTTTTCGGTCAGCAGCCCGCCGACGTAGATCATCACGGCGGCGAACTGGAAGCCGAGCGGCAGCAGCAGCCAGCCCTCGCCCGGCAGATCGAAGAAGCGGTAGAACGAGATCAGCACCGCGGCGTGCACGCCGGTGATCTTCCCGCAGTCCACCACATGGTCCAGCCACTCCCCCGCCGGACTGCCACGGCGCAGCAGCCGTGCCAGCTGGCCGTCGGCCGAGTCGAAGGCGAAGCCGATCACCAGCGCGAGGTAGACAGCGACCGACAGCGTCCAGGACGGACGCACCAGCGCGACCGCCGCGATGGCGCCGTAGGTGAAGGCCATGCTGACCAGAGTCACCTGATTGGGTGTGAGTCCGACCCGGTAGGCAGCCGCGGCGAGCACCCGGCCGGCGGGCCGGTTGATGTAGCGCGAGTAGAGCGACACGCCCTTCGCCGACTTCTGCGCGGTGCGCAGTTCTCGCAGCGCGGTGCCGAAACCGGCCTCCCGAACTGCCGTTGTTCCCGCCACGTAGCCCCCCACGTCGTCCTGTCTGCGGCATACCCCTGGCACACCAATGGCCGCTCGCGTACCGCGGGTCCACATCATGTCAGCCGACTCCGCCACGCGCCGCGCCGCCCCAATAACATCAAAAGATCGGGCATTGCGCCCTAAAGTGGTCCTCAATGTCCATGACCCGCCGTACCGTGCTGCAGGTCGCCGCCGCCGGAGCCCTGCTCACCGGCTGTGCGGACGGCCGGCCCTCCGCCGCCGGGGCCTCCCCGGACCCCGCGGCCAGCCAGGCGCCCCCCGAGCACCCGCCCGCCGCACCCTCCTCCGCTCACCCCGCACTGCCACCGCTGCCGCCCGGCCTGCCCGCGCAGATCGAGCACGGGCCCAGAAACCGCCCCCAGGTCGCGCTCACCTTCCACGGCCGGGGCGAACCGGCCATCGCCACCGCCCTGCTGACCGAGGCGGAGCGGGCCGGGGCGCGGCTGACGGTGCTGGCCGTCGGCGAGTGGCTGGACCAGTACCCGCAACTCGCCCGCCGGATCCTCGACGGCGGTCATGAGCTGGGCAACCACACCCAGACCCACGGCAACATCTGCGCGATGGGCGCGGCCGCCGCGACCGCCGAGATCACCGGCTGCGCGGACCGGCTGCGCAAGCTCACCGGTTCGCCCGGCCGCTGGTTCCGGCCGTCCCAGGCCCGGCTGGCCACCCCGCTCGTCGAACGCCTCGCCCGGCAGGCGGGATACGAGCACGTCCTCGCGTACGACGTGGACTCCCTCGACTTCACCGAACCCGGAACCGGGGCCGTCCGGGCCAAGGTGGCCAAGGACGTCGGCCCCGGATCCGTGGTGAGCCTGCACTTCGGGTACGCCGGCACGATCGCCGCACTGCCCGGGATCCTCGACGACCTGAAACGGCGCGGGCTGCGCGCCGTGACCACGACGGAGCTACTGACCTGATGCGTCCTGTGAACCGTGTGCGCCCCGCCGTCCTGCTGGCCGCCACCATCGCCCTCGTGACCGCCACCGCCGGCTGCGGGAAGGACGGCACCGAACAGCACGCGCCCTCCCCGGCGGCCACCAAGGCCGCCGTCAGGTCGGCCCCGGCCAAGATCCTGCCCCAGGGGCTGCCGGGTATGCCGCCGGTGCTCGACCCGAAGGACGTCTACGCGGCGGACCGCCCCAACGCGCTCTCCCCGGTGGTGAAGAACTTCCCGTCCCGGGTGTACGTGCCGAACACCAACTCCAACACGGTGTCGGTGATCGACCCGGCGACGTACAAGGTCATCGAGACGATCCCGGTCGGTGAGCAGCCGCAGCACGTCGTCCCGTCCTGGGACCTCAAGACGCTCTGGGTCAACAACGACGTCGGCAACTCGCTGACCCCGATCGACCCGGCGACCGGCCGGGCCGGCTCCACCGTCCAGGTGCACGACCCCTACAACCTGTACTTCACCCCGAACGGCAAGTACGCGGTGGTGATGGCCTCCCTCGACCGCGAGCTGGTCTTCCGCGACGCGCACAGCATGAAGGTCAAGAAGACCGTCCCGGTGTCCTGCTACGGCGTCAACCACGCGGACTTCTCGCCCGACGGCCGGTACTTCATCGTCTCCTGCGAGTTCTCCGCGGAGCTGCTCAAGGTCGACACCGAGAAGATGGAGATCGTCGGCCAGCAGCGGCTGCCGTTCGACGGCGCGATGCCGCAGGACGTGAAGATGTCCCCCGACGGCAAGACCTGGTACATCGCCGACATGATGGCCGACGGCATGTGGGTGCTGCACGGCGACACGTTCTCCAAGCCGTATCTGATGCCCACCGGCAAGGGCTGCCACGGCCTCTACGTCAGCCGTGACTCCAAGTCGATGTACATCTCCAACCGCGGCGAGGGGTCGGTGTCGGTGCTGGACTTCGCCACCAACAAGCTCATCCACAAGTGGGAGATCCCGGGCGGCGGCAGCCCCGACATGGGCGGGGTGTCCGCGGACGGCAAGGTGCTGTGGCTGTCGGGGCGCTACAACGCCGAGGTCTACGCGATCGACACCAGCGACGGCCACACGATCGCCAAGATCCCGGTCGGCTCGGGCCCGCACGGCCTGGCCGTCTACCCGCAGCCCGGCCGCTACTCGCTGGGCCACACCGGGATCTTCCGCTAGGACCCCGGGGTCCCCGAGGCCTTCAGGACGCTCCGGGCCAGGCAGGTGGCGGCCGCGGCCCGGGGCGCGCTGCCCTCCCGCCAGGTACGGCTGGGATGCACCGAGTTGGTGAGCAGCACCAGGAACGTGTCGGTGGCGGGATCGATCACCAGGCTCGTACCGGTGAAACCGCTGTGCCCGACGGCGCCGTGGCCGGCCAGCTCGCCCATCAGGCCCGGCTGGTCGGTCTCGAAGCCGGGGTAGGGCCCGCCGGCGTCGAGCAGCGACCGGCAGAACAGGGCGAGGTCCCACGCGGTGGAGAAGAGCCCGGCGTGCCCGCTGACCCCGCCCGCCGCGTAGGCGTTCTCGTCATGGACGACGCCGTGCACCATGCCGCGGTCGAGCTTGCCCCAGGGCCGCCGCTGGTCCTCGGTCGCGGCGATCCGGGGCAGCAGGGCGGCGGGCGGGTTGTAGCCGGTGTCCTTCATGCCGAGCGGCCCGGTGATCCCGTCCCTGACCAGGACGTCCAGCGGCGTTCCTGTGGCCCGTTCCAGTACCTGCTGGAGGGCGATCAGATTGAGGTCGGAGTAGATCCGGACGGTGCCGGGCGGGTGCAGCGGCCGCTCGTCCCACAGCAGCCGCAGCCGGGCCGCCGGGGTGGGCAGGTCGTAGAACGGCAGCTCGGGGCGGAAGCCGGAGGTGTGGTCGAGCAGCTGCCGTACGGTGATGTCCGCCGTGCCCGCGGCGGCGAACTCCGGCACGTACGAGGCCACCGGCCGGTCGAGGTCCAGGAGCCGCGCCGCGACGACGGCTGTGCAGAGCTTGCTGACGGACGCCAGGTCGAAGACCGTGTCGGGCCGCATCGGCACCCACCGCTCCGGCGGCAGCTCCACACCGCGGTCGGCGGCCGCGTCGTAGCCCGCGTACCGCACCGCCCAGCCGACCGCCTCGTGCAGCGCGACGACCTGGCCGCGCCCGGCGAGCACGACCGCGCCCGCGCACCAGGGGTGGACGGGCGACGGCTCCAGGGCCGTCCTCAGCCCGGGGACGAGCCGCCGCAGTTCCCCGGCGTCGAGGCCGGCCTCAGGGCAGGTACCTCTCGACAGCGGCGGCGCCATGCTCCTCCAGCTCCTTGCGGGCCCTCTCGATCCGGGCGGGAGTGGGTTCGCGGCCGGAGAGCATCACCAGGTCCTCCGGATCCACCGCGTTCTCGGACCCGGTGTGCAGCACGCTGTCGGCGGTCTTGAACGCCCAGCGGTTCCCGTCGATCGGCTCGGACATTCCTGCCTCCAGATGACTACGGTGCATCCACCCTACGACGCCACGGGCGGCACAGCCCGGCGAAGCATCCGACGGCGATCAGCGCGCAGGCCAGCTGGACCACCGCCATCGGGACCGCCGTGTGCTCCCCCGCGATCCCGACCAGCGGCGAGACGACCGCGCCGATGAGGAACGAGGTCGTGCCGAGCAGGGCGGACGCGGAGCCGGCCGCGTGCTTGGTGCGCATCAGCGCCAGCGCGTTCGTGTTCGGCAGCGCCAGGCCCATGGCCGACATCAGGACGAACAGGCCCGCCGCCATCGGGACCAGTCCCACCCGGCCGAACATCCCGGAGGCCATGACCAGTAGCGCCACGGCGGCCAGCGTGATGACCGCGAGGCCCACGCCGAGCGCCTTGTCGAGGCTGAACCGGCCGATCAGCACCTTGCCGTTGAGCTGACCGACCGCGACCAGACCGACCGAGTTCAGGCCGAAGAGCAGGCTGAAGGTCTGCGGGGAGGCGCCGTAGATGTCCTGCACGACGAAGGCCGAGGCGGAGATGTACGCGAAGAGCGCGGCGAAGGCGAAGCCGCCCGCGAGCATGTAGCCGGTGAAGACCCGGTCGGCGAGCAGCCCGCGCATCGCGGAGAGCGTCTGGCCGAGGCCGCCGCTGTGCCGGTCCGCCGGGGCCAGGGTCTCGTCCAGCTGCCGCCAGACCAGCAGGGTGAGCAGCACCCCGATCACCGTCAGAACGCCGAAGACGCCGCGCCAGTCGGTGAGCCGCAGCACCTGGCCGCCGATGACGGGCGCGATGACCGGGGCGACCCCGGAGACCAGCATGAGGGTGGAGAAGAACCGGGCCATCTCGACGCCGTCGTACAGATCGCGGACGACGGCCCGGGCGATGACGATGCCCGCGGCGCCCGCCAGGCCCTGGAACAGCCGGAAGGCGATCAGCAGCTCGGCGCTGGGCGCGAAGGCGCAGACGGCGGTGGCGATGACGTAGACCACCATGCCGGCGAGGAGCGGCCGGCGGCGCCCCCACTTGTCGCTCATCGGCCCGACGACCAGCTGCCCGAGCGCCATGCCGGCCAGGCAGGCGGTGAGGGTGAGCTGGATGGTCGCGGCGGGGCTGTGCAGCGCGTCGGTGACCTTCGGCAGGGCCGGCAGGTACATGTCCATCGAGAGCGGTGCCAGCGCGGTCAGCCCGCCCAGCACCAGCGTGACGAGCCACCCGGTACGGCGCTGCGCGGTGAGCCGTTGCGCGTCGGATATGCGCGCGTCGGCGCTCGGACCGGCTTCCTGCATGGGGCACCCCCGATAATCGTTGAATCCTTGCCTATCCTTTCAGGCATACACACGTGGTCGAGACCTGATGGGGCGGACGCATGGTGCACAGCGGGCACGACGAGCATGGCGCAGACGGCGGACACGGCATAGAAGGCGTTTCCGGCTCGTCCGGACCCGCGGGTGGCGCTGTGGGCGGCGCGGAAGGCGCGGAAGGCGCGGGCCGGCCGATCCGGTGGGGGATCCTGGCGACCGGCGGCATCGCCGCCACCTTCACCGAGGCCCTGCTGACCCTGCCGGACGCCGAGGTCGCCGCGGTCGGCTCCCGCAGCATCGGCTCCGCCAAGACCTTCGCCGACCGCTACGGCATCGACCGCGCCTACGGCAGCTGGGCCGAGCTCGCCCAGGACGACAGCCTCGACGTCGTCTACGTCGCGACCCCGCACTCCGCGCACCGCGCCGCCGCCGGGCTGTGCCTGGAGGCCGGCCGCGCCGTGCTGTGCGAGAAGGCGTTCACGGTCAACGTCCGCGAGGCCGCGGAGCTGACCGCCCTCGCCGCCGACCACGGCAGCTTCCTCATGGAGGCCATGTGGATGTACTGCAACCCGCTGATCCTGCGCATGGCCGAGCTCGTACGGGACGGCGCCATCGGCGAGATCACCACCGTCCACGCCGACTTCGGGATCGCCGGCCCGTTCGCCGCCGACCACCGGCTCCGGGACCCCGCCCAGGCCGGCGGCGCGCTCCTCGACCTCGGCGTCTACCCCGTCTCCTTCGCGCACCTGCTGCTCGGCGAGCCCGACACCGTCCGGGCCACCGCCCACCTCACGCCCGAGGGCGTCGACGACAACACCGGCATCGTCCTGGGCTGGGACAGCGGCGCGGTCGCCCTCCTCAGCTGCTCCATCACCTCCGGCACTCCCGTCACCGCCTCGGTGACCGGCTCCACGGGACGCATCGAGATCCCGCACGGCTACTTCCACCCCGACCGCTTCACCCTCCACCGCGACGGCCACGAGCCCCGGGAGTACCTGCTCTCCGAGGTCACCGACGTCCCGGAGCGCGACAGCCTGCGGCACGAGGCCGCCGAGGTCATGCGGTGCCTGCGGGCCGGCGAGACCCAGTCGCCGCTCGTGCCGCTGGCGGGGACGCTCGCCGTCATGCGCACCCTGGACGCGGTCCGCGAGCGGATCGGGGTGCGGTACCCGGGCGAGTGACGGGTCGGTGAGGGTCGTCGGGATCCTCCGGAGGACCCGGTGCGCGGCGCCCGGAGAATGAGGATCGGGTCCATGGCTGAGTTGCTGACGCACGACGGGACCTGGACGTTCGACGACAAGGTCATCCGTATCGTCCCGGGCCGTGACCGGGGGCCGAGCCGCCGGTGCCGTCGCCCGAGGACGCCGTCCCGGCGCAGGTCTCCGACCGCGCCGAGGACCCGGACGCGCTGCTGCGGCGGCTGCGCGAACTGGGCGACCTCAAGCGCGACGGGATACTGACGGACGAGGCGTTCACCGCCGCCGAGTCCGCCCTGCTGCGCCGGTTCGGCTGACCGTCGCCTTCTGCGCCCTGAGGGCCGGCTACTGCGCTCCGTGGGCCGGGGCGATGGCCGCGATGCGGGCGGCCAGACCGAAGTCCTTCGCCGTCAGCCGGCTGCCGGCCGAATGCGTGGTGATCGACACGCCGAGCGTGTCGTACCCGAGGGTGAGATCCGAGTGGTGGTCCAGCTCCGCCTGCACCTGAGCGATGTGCACCGCGAGGATCGCGGCGGCCAGGTGCGCCAGCCGGTACGTACGGACGAGAGCGGTACCGTCCGCGGAGAGTTCCCAGCCCGGGAGTTCCGCGAGACGGTCGGCGATCTCCTTGTCGGACAGCGGGTCGACGATCGGCATAGGGCCTCCTGCGGGACGGTGGTCACCTTCGGGGCTGCGGTCACCTTCGGGGCTGCGCTGATCTCCATCCTCGCACCGCATACCCTGCGATGCCATGAGTGAGATCCAGAAGGTGGCAGTGGTGACGGGCGCCGGATCCGGCGTGGGGCGCGCGGTGGCGCTGGCGCTGACCGGGGCCGGCTGGTCGGTGGCGCTCGCGGGCCGCCGTCAGGAAGCGCTGGAGGAGACGGCCCGGCTGGCGGCGGCTCGGCCGGACGGGGACGCGGGGGCAGCCGGGGACACCGGGGCGCCGCCGGGCGGCCGCACCCTCGTCGTGCCCGCGGACGTGACCCGGCCCGAGGACGTCGACCGGCTCTTCGCGTCGGTGCGGAGCGGCTTCGGGCCGCTCGGCCTGCTGTTCAACAACGCCGGGATGTTCGGGCCGCCGGTGCCGCTGGAGGACCTCACATACGAGCAGTGGCGCTCGGTCGTCGACGTCAACCTCACCGGCGCGTTCCTGTGCGCGCAGGGGGCGTTCCGAGCGATGAAGGAGCAGGACCCGCAGGGCGGCCGGATCATCAACAACGGCTCGATCTCGGCGCATGTGCCGCGCCCGAACAGCGTCGCGTACACGTCCACCAAGCACGCGATGACCGGTCTGACGAAGTCGCTGTCCCTGGACGGCCGCGCGTACCGGATCGCCTGCGGCCAGATCGACATCGGCAACGCGGCGACCGAGATGACCGCCCGGATGACGACCGGGGTCCAGCAGGCCAACGGCACGACGGCGGTGGAACCGGTGATGGACGTGACCGACGTCGCGCGCACGGTGCTGCACATGGCCGGGCTGCCGCTGGAGGCGAACGTGCAGTTCGCGACGGTGATGGCGACGGCGATGCCGTACATCGGGCGCGGCTGACCGGCCCGACTCCGCCGGACGGCGGTTTGTTGACTATTCGTCAGCAAGGCTGTTCCGCTCTCAAGATCCTCGCGCTACGGTCCCGCTCCCGACCAGGAAGGGACCCCCGTATGCGGACCGGAGCACGCGCCGCCACCGCGCTCGCCCTCGCACTCGTCCTCGCAGGACCGCTCGTCCCCGCCGCCCAAGCGGCGGGGACGAGCCCTCCGGCAGCCCGAAAATCCCAGGCACCCTCACCGGCCACGGCGCACAGCCGGGTGCTCACCGTCCCCGGCACCGTCAACGCCCGGGACACCGGCGGCTACCGCACCTACGACGGCGCCACCACCCGGTGGAACACCCTCTACCGGACCGAGAGCCTGGCCAAGCTCCCGCCGGCCGGCGTCACCGCGCTCGCCGGGCTCGGACTGCGCGCCGTCATCGACCTGCGCAGCCCCTCGGAGGTCCGGGTCGACGGCGCCGACCGGCTGCCGGCCGGACCGGTACCGGTCGCGCTGCCCGTCGACGACACCGGCCTCTACCTGTTCATCGCGCAGGTCGTCGGCAGTGCCGACCCGGCCGCCCAGGAAGCGGCCCTCGGCGGCGACCGGGCGGCGCAGCGGATGCGGACCGCCTACCGCGGCTTCGTCACGTCCGCGGCGAACCGCGCCGCCCTCGGCGCCGCGATCCGCCGGATCGCGGACTCCACGGGCCCGGTGGTGGTCCACTGCACCGCGGGCAAGGACCGTACGGGCGTACTGATCGACACGGTCCTGCGGGCCGTCGGCGTACCGCAGTCCACGACCACCGCCGACTACCTGCTCTCCAACGACCTGCGCGCCGCCGCCGACCGGGCCGTGCGCGACCAGGTCAAGCAGCTGGGCCTGATGCGGAACCCTGACCTCCTCATCCCGCTCCAGGAGGTCAGGACGGAGTACCTCGCGGCCTTCCGGGACCAGGCGGAGCACGACTACGGATCCTTCGGCCGCTTCCTGACCGACGGCCTCGGCCTGGACCCGTCGACGCTCGTACGGCTGCGCCTGCGGCTGGTCGCCTGACCCGCGAAGGCCCCCACGAAGTGCGGACGAAGTCCTTGTACGGGCGCGGGAACATCGCGGCGGTGGTCGTCGTTGGTGCAGGTCATGACGTCGATTCACGGCACCGAGGTGCTTCGCTACACCGCTTTCTCCGACGACCCGGCCGGGGGCAACCCGGCCGGTGTCGTCCTGGACGCCGCCGGCCTCGGCGAGACGGAGATGCTCGCCGTCGCCGCCGAGGTCGGCTACTCGGAGACGGCCTTCATCACCGCCTCGCAGGGGCGCTCCCTCACCGTCCGCTACTTCAGCCCGAAGGCCGAAGTGCCGTTCTGCGGCCATGCCACGGTCGCCACGGCGGTCGCCCTCGGCGAGCGGATCGGTGTCGGTGACCTGCTGTTCTCGACAGCCGCCGGTGAGGTTCCGGTCACGGTCGCCGCAGACGCCTCCGGCGCGCTGCGCGCCACGCTCACCAGTGTCGAGCCGAAGGTCGAGGAGATCCCGGACGCGGCCGTCACCGAGGCGCTCGAAGCCCTCGGCTGGCCGGCCGCCGACCTCGATCCCGCCTTCGCACCCCGGATCGCCTACGCCGGCGCCCGCCACCTCGTGCTCGCCGCCGCGACCCGTGAGCGGCTGGCCGCGCTCGACTACGACTTCGAGCGGCTGGCCGCCTTCATGCTCAGCCTCGACCTGACCACCGTCCAACTGGTGTGGCGCGCCTCGGACTCCGTCTTCCACGTCCGGGACCCGTTCCCGGTCGGCGGCGTCGTCGAGGACCCGGCCACGGGCGCGGCCGCCCTGGCACTGGGCGCGTACCTCCGCGACCGGAAGCTGGTCACCGCGCCCGCCGTCCTCACCCTCCACCAGGGCGACGACCTCGGCCGCCCGGGCGTCCTCACCGTCGAACTGCGGGCGGACGACCCCCGCATCCGCGTCAGCGGAACGGGGGCCGTCATCCAGGCCTGATGTCTCGTCAGGCCTTGTTCTCCCAGGGCCACTTGGCGTCATGCCCGGCTTCCAGCAGCGGAACCGTGCGGAACGCCGCGTCGGTGAGCCCGCCGAACGTGTGGCGGTTCGCGCTGCCGGACGGCGCGTGGCCGGCGCGGTAGCCCGCGAGGTTCCAGGTGTACATCGGCACCGTGGCCGGGATCGCCGCGGTGACCTCCTGGGTGTCCGTACCGGCCTGCTCGTCGGTGACGATCACCACCCGGTCGTGCCCCTTGAACTCCAGTCGCAGCGCGGCGGCGGTGTCCGTGCCGCCGCCCAGGAACCAGCCGCCGTCCTTCCACCGGCCGACGGCCTTGAGCAGCGACTCGCCCCGCGGCTGCGGGAACGCCTTCGTGCGCGCTCCCGGCTTGTCGCTGACGTAGTAGCGGGCGCTGGAGAACGACACGACATCGCCGCCGGCACACCGCTGGCCCAGCGCGATCCCGAAGAGCGCGGCCGCGTCCCAGCGCATCAGCGTGCCGTCCCGGGAGAAACCGGCCTCCATGGACGAGCTGGTGTCCACCATGACCAGCGTCCGGCCGCCCAGCACCGGGATGTTGGCCAGCGACGCGGTGAGCGCCTTCTCCAGCGCGTAGCCCCAGCGCAGCGACGGCGCCGCGTTGTACGCCGAGTAGAACCGCATCGGCAGCTGACGCGACCGCGCCACCTGCTCCGGGTCGGCGAGCCGCTTCGCGACCCCCTCGGCGACCTCGTCACTCACCCCGGCCTCGTCGAAGTTCCGGAGATTGCGCAGCAGCGCCATGTATCCCATGGACGGGATCACGGCCTCCCACGCGGCGGCGTCCATCGGCCCCTGCAGCCACCCCGCCAGCGCCTCCCACGTCATCCCCGCGTCCGCCAGTCGCGCCGCCCCCTCGGGCCCGGTCACCAGCGCCCGCCGCTCCGCGACCGGCACCGCCATCAGCGCGCGGTGCGCGGTCAGCGTCCGATTGGACGCCGGCGGCACCGCCGTGTCGGGGTTGTGCCGGCGGTCGAGCGCATAGCGGAACAGCTCGCCCTGCCACGCCTTTCCGGCGTCCGGCGCGGCGTGCACCAGATTGAGGATGTCGCCGAACCGGTAACCCTTCGACGCCGTGTCGTACTTCAGCAGCGACTTCCCGCTGTAGAGCCGCTGCACCGAATCCGCGATACCGCGCTTGACCGGCTTGGGCACATTACGGCCGTACCGAGCGGTCCAGTACGCGAGCAGCTCACCGGGCTCGTCAGGACGCCGCAGCACGGAATCGACGACAGCCCGGTTGGAAACACCCGGAACGGCCGTCTCGCCCTTCCCGTCCTCGAGCCGCGCCTTGACGAATTCCGCGGCCCCGACAATCGCCGCCGTCCGCATGTTGCCGTCCCCCCGCAGCCACCCGAGCAGCCCGGCCGTCCACAGCGGGTCCTCGACAGCGAGCTGCCGGACCAGAGCGCTGAAACGGTCGTCGCGCTGCCCGCCCGTCTCGTAGAAGGACTCCTGCGCAACGAAGTTCGCGACCGCGAGCAGGAACAGCTCGCTCTTGGCATCACGCAGATATCCGGCTCCACCCTGATGCGTGACACTCCGCTCCCCCGAGCTGGTCACGGGCGAGACAACGGACGGCTTGGCCGTACGGGTATTGAAACGGGACATGAAGAAACCCCTCACAAAGGAGGGGAGGCGCCACACACCGGACATGCCGGTGTTGTTGCCTCCCGAGATCAGTCCTGGCGGCGGTCGAGGGGATGTGAACCCCACGCGCGAACGCGTTTCAACCAGAGAAGTAACCGTCGCCTTCGCACCGGGAGGTGCAGAGAACAAGCGTCCAGAGATCAGAGTCGGCTGAGGTGACAATGTGCTCTACCAACTGAGCTACACCGGTCTCACAACCGGCGACGGGACTCGAACCCGCGACACCACCATTACCATTGGAAGTAACCCCGGCCTGCGCACCTGGACATGCCCGACTCTAATGACCAACCGCCGTGGATTCACGCGGTTTTTATGCCGCCCGGCCCGGACGGCTACGTCAGCTCCAGCAGCCCGGTCCCGGAGTGGAGCAGCGCGAGGACCGCGGCAGTGGTGAGGGCGGCGGTCAGCAGGGCGCCCAGGAGGGTCGCCCGGCGCTGCCGGATCCTGTAGGTCGGCAGGAGCGCGGCCGGGACCGCCAGAACGAGCAGGAACAGGGCGAGTTGTGCCAACGGCCCGATCGCGTAGTGCTCGGCCGCCCCCCAGGGGTGATGCCACGAAGTGGCGTGGCGCGCCCACAAGGGGCCCGCCGCGAGGATCGTTGCCAGCGGCGCCGCGTACAGGGCGTCGCCGAGCCCGCCGGCACCGTGCAGGGTCAGCAGCACCACCAGGCAGACGAGCCCCGCACATACCGCGGTCCACCAGTCGAACTGGGTGCTGTACACGGCGTTGTGCCGGGCGAGCGGTGGTTCCACGGCCCAGCGGGTCGCCACGGCCGCAGCGGCGGCGACCCCGCCCAGCGTGACCGCGTACAGGTTGATCCGCTGCTCCTGTCCGGGCAGTGCGGGTATCCGTCCGGGCAGGCCGGGCATCTGTCCGGGCAGTGCGGGCATCTGTCCGGGGAGGGCGGGCGGACCGATCGCGTGATCGGGGCGCAGAGCCGACCGGAGAGCGAGCAGGGCGACACCGCCGAGACCCAGCGCCGTCGAGGCCGCCGACACCGAGTAAAGGCCGCTGAGCTCGATCACGTCGATCACGTGGCTCCACCCCAGCGCCGCGAAGAACAGGGCACCGTCCTGCCCGATCCGCAACGCGCCGACGAACAGCGCGACATTGGCGCCGACAGCGGCCCCCCATCCCCACGAAGACCCGTGCGGGCCCCCACGCCGCCACCCCCACAGCCGGGCGAGCGCCACGCTCAATGTCCCCGCACCCAGTGTCAGCAACGGCACCGTGCCCACCAGGCTCCAGCCGAACAACGACCCTCTCGCAGCCGTGCCGGTCCGCTCGAGCTGCACCAGCAGTCCCGCCGCCATGCTGATGCCGAGTACCAGAAGGGCCAGTCGCGGCAGCGGCGCCGCCGCCCGGTCGGCCAGGATGCCGCGCCAGACCGCGACGCCCCAGCCGACGGCCAGCAGCGATCCGGCGACCAGCGCGCCGGTCAGGCGGGCGTACGGAATCAGGGGGGTGCCGGTGAACCCGGTCTCTGCCATGTTCGTCACCGCGTCCATGGCCATGGCGCTGAGCAGTCCGATCACCGCGGCGTCGAGCAGTGAGACGCGCAGCGGCAGATGTGCGCGTCGCAGAACGGCGAGCCGGCTCTCCGTCGCGGGGTGGTTGGCCAGGCCCCGCTGCAGCCATGTCCGGGTTCGCGGTGGCTGCCCGGCCAGCAGCGCCTCCAGTCCCGCGGTGGGCCGTCCTCGTACGGACCGCAGATCGGCCTCGTGTTCCCGTGAGCGCAGTACGAGCTGCGACACCAGGGCGGCGACCGCCAGCAGCAAGCCCGCGCGCAGCGCGTACTCCCAGAGGAAGCCGTGGCTGAACGTGGGGACGAGCGGGTTCCTTCGTGTCTGCAGCCAGACTTGGAGCACGATGCCGGCCGCCGGCACCAGCAGCACCGGCGGAAGGGCCCACCACACCCCGCGGGTCAGCCAGACCAGCGTCACATCGCCCGCGGCGACATGCGCGACCTCGTGCCGCAGGATCGCGTCCGCCTGCGCCGGTGGCAGAGCGCGCACCCCGAGCGGCAGGACGATCCTGATCCGGCCCGGGCGGCCCGCGGTGAAGGGCTGGTTGAGCCACGCCGATCCCCACATCACCTCGGGCACCCGCTTGACCCTCATCTCCGCCGCCACCGACGCCGCGTGCTCCTGCCACTGCGCGGAGGCCACGCTCATCGGTCCCGCCCGGCGCAGCAGCCGCAGCGGCAGCACCCACAGACACGCCACCCCCAGCGCCATCACCACCGACGCCCCCGCCAGCGACACCAGCGCACGACGCTGCTCCGCCGGACCGGTGCAGTTCTGCAGATAGTCGCTGAATTCCGCCGGCGTACCGGCGGTCGGCGCTTCCCCCAGGCAGCGGGACATCGCGGCGCCCCACGAGCTCCCCAGGAGCACGTTGTGCATGATCTGTCCCGCGAAGGCACCGGCAAGCAGCAGCACGGCCACGAGCAGCAGGTACCGCGCCCGGGTCGGCGAGAAGAGCCCTGACATGTGCTCGGGTAACGGGGCTGTCGGCGCCTCGCCCTCGGGAGCCGGCGATCCGGCCCCGGAACCGGGTGGCGGCGCGGGTGCGACAGCGCCGGCCGGGTCCTTCACCGGTCCTCACTCCCCCGCCGGCGCAGCGCCTCGATCACCGAGTCCGCCAGCTGCCCGGCCGCGTCCGCCTCCATGCGCATCCCGACTCCCCAGCCCAGCAACACGGCATGGAGCTGACGCTCCTCATCCGCGCCCAGCTGTTCCGGCTCGCCCTCCGCGTCGGTGGGATCGGCCGGGTCCCGGCGGTGGTTCTCGAGCAGGCGCGCGATCTTCCGGCGGGTGGTGCTCTCGATGAGGTCGATCGCACGGTTCGAAACCCGCTCCCCCACGACCCCCAACAGCATCGACACCACCGGCAGCAGATAGGGACGGCGGAGACCAGCGCCACGCCCGTGCCCACAGCAGGCTCGAGCTCCCGCGTCCGGCGCACCCGTTGCGGATTCCTACGGAATTCGGCCAGCGTGTTCTCGAACACATCCTGGTCGTCCGCATGCGCCACCGCGAAAACCTCCCGGCCGAAATGCGTGAAGACCTCCCAGCTTCCCAAGCCGTCGGCTCCTTCCGCATCGGACGGCACTGGAATGGGATCCGCCAATGCCTTGTTCCGCGCCCACTTGAACATGCGCCACCCCCAACTGGAAGACCGCCATCCCCCGACGGCCACAACGTCACACGACAGACAACGTAGTGACCGGCACGGCCTCAGTGATGACCTTTCAGCAAACCGGGCAGGAATCGAGACACGACCCCGCCAGCCCCGATTGGT
Source organism: Streptomyces sp. H39-C1 (assembly GCF_027158125.1). Classification (NCBI taxonomy): domain Bacteria; kingdom Bacillati; phylum Actinomycetota; class Actinomycetes; order Kitasatosporales; family Streptomycetaceae; genus Streptomyces; species Streptomyces sp. H39-C1. The sequence goes on along the minus strand of NZ_JAPVLS010000058.1, from coordinate 7,269 downwards.
GTCAATTTCTCGCATATACAGAAAGGAAATTGTCAGAAGTGCGATCGTAAGCACCACTGTGGGATCGCACGTTCTCGCACCGCGCGCACCGACTCCAACGCGATCCCCGTGTGCGAAAGAGCGGATTCGATCCCGCCGATCCCGCCGAAATGCATCCGCCTCGAAGAGGCGTGCTCCGACCCGCGGGCGGTACAGGCGGCGGACGAGTCGGCCTGTACGCCGGGTTCATCGGCCACACCGTTCTGACCTGCACCTATGGAGTTAGAACCGGTTGTGACCTGCTAGGACGGGTTGCAGAGGCAATCGGAGGCAATCGGAGGCAATCGCTCTGATTCGACCCCGATTCGACCCCGCCGCTCAGAGGAAATCAGAGGCAGTCACTCTGCTTGGCCCTGAGCGTCGCCCTCGGTCGAGCCGCGTTGGCGACGTCTACCTCCCATGGTGCCAGACACACCGAAGCCCTTCCAGGACGGCAATCCTGGAGGCTTCGCTGGCACCGTTCGGAGGTCGGTTCTGGATGCCACCCCTGGTTTAGCCGGCCTGGGTGAGCATCCTCGTCCTTGCGGGACAGACCCACATGCCACACGGCACACGTCCACCGCTCGATCACCCCCTCGGACTCCATCAGTTGCCCCAGGCTGCTGCTGACCTGGTCCTGCACGGGGATCTCACCGGCAAGTACGCGGTGGGCAGCTACAGCAAACTCAGCGCCGACAGGCGAAGCGTCGTGCTGCGTCCGGACCGGCAGAGCGAGGCCGATCACGGCCACCGGATCACCGCGGCCATCGCCTGCCATGTCGCTCGCATCGGCGGGACCTTCGACCAGCTGATGCACCTGCTGATGCCGCCCGACCACCAGGGCGGCCACCACGCCCGGACCATTGAGCTGCGCTCTGGTCACGCTCGGGCTCGCGACTACGTCCACCGCGTATGGGACAACGCCTGCTCAGCGATCAACAGCACTGTGGCGGTGGAGTCTCGTCAACAGGCTCAGGAAGACCTCGCGTTCTTGCGCGACCGGATCGAGACCACCCCATGGCGCGGCGAACGTGGCCGTACCGCTCTACGGGTCCTGCGGGCCCATCTGAACTTCGCCGAAGCCGCAGGCGGCCGCCAGCATGCCGCCAGTGAACGACAGGCAGCGGAAGAAGCGGGGATATCCCGACAGACCCTGCGCAGAGCCTACGAAGGCGTACTGAAGCCGGGCGGGTGGCTCCGCCGCATACGTGTAGGTCACGGCACCGAAGGCTCCACCTGGTACCTCGGCACCGGACCTAAGGACCTGCCGGTCCGTTCGCAGTCTCATCACAGGACCACTCAGTTCCCCCCCGACCGGGACCTTGAGGAGTGGTCCACCCCTGAGACAACCGTGACGGCCGACATCGACTCCACCGTCATCAGCCGCCTCATGGGCCACAACGCATTCGCCCACCGCGGTCTCGGTAGTCCCAGTCTGATGGTCATCGGTGCACTTCACCTCAGGCCCGGCCAGACCGCCAAGGAACTGATCACCACGGCCTCGGTGTCCCGCGCTACCGCCTACCGGACCCTGCAACGCCTGTCAACCCACGGCGTGGTCCATCGAACCGGTGCGACGTGGACCTTGGCAACCCATGCCCTGGACGGCATCGACCAGTCCCGTACCGCAGCCCCCGCCTCGGATGTGCAGGTGGCGTGGGCATGGGACGGCATCGCCCAGCACTACGCCACCGCAGGCATCGCGGCACAGCGCAAAGCCCTCCACGCCGCCGAACGCGTGGCCTATCGGCAAGCACTCGAACAGCTCTCGGAGCACCGCAGCAAGGTTTTGGTCATCGTCCGCGACGGCCGCCAGATCCTGGTGCCCACGCCACGCGGCGACGAGATCCCGCCCGACTGGCAGCTCCCGGGTGGTGCGGTCCTCAACCCGACCACCGGCCGCGTCGCCCCGGAGTGGCGGGTCGCCACCGACGGCCATCTCATCCTCATCAGCCCTGCCGATCAGCGCAGTTACGACGAGTTGGTCGCCGCACACGCCGAAGCCGTCAACGAATGGGAATCCGCAGCATGAACCCACCCCTGTCCCAATACCAGGAAGAACGGCGTCAAGAAGGACTCGATCTACGCACGCGCTACGACGCGGGCGCCACCATCCGCGAGCTCGTCGAGGACACGGGCCTGTCCCACGGCACGGTGGTGAACCGCTTGCGGACCGCGGGAACCGTCATGCGCACGCCGCAAGAAGCCCGCCGCCATCGTGGTGCCGCTGCGAGGCGCGCACTTCTCGCCGCTGGACTGCGTACCCGCTACGAGCAGGGGGCGACTCTCACCGGTCTCGTGACCCAATGCGGTCGATCCGCCCGAACGGTCCGCCGCCTGCTGCAGGAAGCCGGCACCACCCTTCGGACGCCGCTCCAAGCACGCCACCTGCGGAAGGTCACCGCCACAGCCGCCCGCCAGCAGCTGATAGCCACACTCCGAAGTCGCTACGAGGCAGGGCAGTCGGTCCCCGCACTGGCCGCCGACCACGGCTGCTCCCTGACCACGATCTACCGCCTGCTCCGCACGGCCAGCACGCCAATGCGGCCCTCACAACGCCCAGGTCCGCCAGGGCGACGGGCTGATCGTCCACCCTAAAGCGTCGATGGAAGCTGCCCCGCGCTTGCGACTCACCCCGCGGCGATCGCCGCCGGTGGCCCACGGCGCGCGCACCAACTGGCCGTTCAATCCACACAGCACCCCAGGAGCATCAGTGATCATCGCCTACATCAGCCCCCGTACCAGCGGTAAGACCACCTCAGCCGGATGGCACGCCCATGCCCTGCACGAGCGCGGATATCCGGTCGTCGCGTTCGAGGCCGACTACAGCCGTCAGCTCGCGGAGTGGGACGTGCGCTCCGGCGGATTCCCCTTCCCCGTGCAGCAGCAGGCCTCCCCCTTGTTCCACAAGAACGTACCTCCGGCCATGCGCCCCGAGCAGATCGGCGTTGTCGACTGCGGACACGCCGAGGACCATCGCAACATCGTCCAGTCGGTACTGCGCGTCACCGACCTCGCCATCCTCAGCACCGCTCCGACCACGGCGGACATCGACCGCATAGAGCGCCTGCCGATGCGCGAACTGATCGACGACGTGGACGTTCTGCGCCCCGATGGCAACCCGCCCCCTACCTGGGTGCTTCTGAACCGCACCACTGCCAGCGCCAAGGCCACCGGCCAGTACCGCAACTACCTCCGCGAAGACGGCTGGAACGTCTTCACCACCACCATCCCCAACCGCCAGATCTACGCGCAGTCCATGCTCGAACCCGTCACCGCCCGCGGATCCGCCTACGACGAGCTCGTCACCGAAATGATCGACCGCGGGCTGCTCCTCCCCCAGACGGAAGAGTTGCGATGAGCGGCCACGACCGGGCAGCCGCACTGCGTACCCGACGCGAGGAGCAGCATCTGGGAGGCGGCAACAGCCCAACGCCGCACCGGACGACCGGGCGCCCTGCCGACCTGGTCATCACCGCCGACATGATCGCCGCACCGGTGAGAGTCGACGTTTCCGGAGACCTCTCTCCTGACGAGAGCCATCAGCTCGGCGTCTGCGAGCGCGCTGTCGAGAACCTCGCCACGGCCACCTGGCTGGCCGGCAAAGCTCTCCACGCCATCTGCAACCGCAAGCTCTACCGCCGCACCCACACTCGATTCGACACGTACGTCGAGGAACGCTGGGAAATCAGCGCACGCGCCGCCTACCAAATGATCGAGGAATGGCCCCTGGCCGAACGCCTCTCACAGACGATGGGAGAACCCCCAGTGGCCTCTCACACCCGCGCCCTACTGCCCGTCGTCAGACGATTCGGACTCACCGCCGCAACCGACCTCTACCAGCAGATACGCGCACGCGCCGCGGCGGAGGACCGCCGACTCACCGCCACCATCACTGGCCAGATAGTCAAAGCAGTCCTGAAAACTGCAGGTTGGCCGGCCGAGGAACCCCAGCTCCAGGCAGCGACCCGCCAACTCATGACCGCTGACGCCTTTGCTCTCACGACGGGCGCCCGTACAGAACCCCGCGCCCTCGCCACGAGCGCGACGGAGCCGCCGCAGCCACCCTCACCACCTGTGCAAAAATTTGCAGATAGTCACGAGGAGGTAACGGCTCGGCCTGCTGGTTCGATGGCAGGAGCCGCTCGCGATCAAATCGAAGCCACGAGTGGCTTCTTGGGCGATCTCGCTTCGGAGAAGGTGATGCAGAGCATCCTTGCCCGGGTTATCGCCATCGACGAGGACATCCGTACAGCCGCCCTCTCCGGTTCGGTCAACGTCGAACACGGCGGGCTGTGTCGAGAGATCGTTGAGCGGCTGACCCATGCGGCCGAGACACTGCGTGCTGCTTCATGCTGAGCAACCTATGCGGCGATCCTTGACAAGCCTTATTGTCCCAGCTCAGCGGTCTGTCGGATCGGGCAGTCCTTGGGCTAGGGCCGTGCCGCACGCCAGGAGCTTTCATGGAGGTTGTGATGCATCACACGGTCCAGCGGCTGCTTCAGTTCCTGCCTCCGCCGCCAGAGGGCGGCGACATGGTGGACTGGGACCAGGTGCACGCGAACTTCGGATGGCGTCTCCCGAACGACTACCGGGACTTCGTTGCCGTCTATGGGATGGGCGCGATCAGCGACTCGCTGGGCATCGCGACTCCGCCGTTTGCCGGCTACCCCTGCGTTGACCATTTGGTCTACGAACGCTCCTATCCGCCCTCGGACAACCTCTTGCGCTGGGGTACAAACGAGGGAGGTGATGACTTCCTCTGGCGCTGCACGGACGCCGATCCGAACCACTGGACCGTGGCTGTCCTTACTCGGTCCCAAAGCTGGCACGACTACGACCTCAGCATGGTCGACTTCCTCGTCCACCTGGTCAGCGGGCATATCACGCCGCCCCTCAACGCCCAGCTCACGATCGACCCGCCCACCTTCGAATCCTGGCGCGAGGAGGACCGACGGATGCGAGAGACCGACGACTGAGGCTCCTCCGCGTAGCACCTACCAAGTGCCCCGCGGTTCCTGTCCCCAACTCGGGCACCGAAACACAGCAACCCAGGTCACAAGCCCTCCACCCGCATCGATCGTTCTCCTGACATCCCTCGTCGCGAAAGCCCGAGGTTAACCGCTGTACGGCCAATACTCATGCCCGAGTCCCGCCACTCGCCGCCCCGCCTGGGCGTCCGGTCCGGTAACAACGACTCGATCCGCGCCCACTGCCGCGTCAGTCAACGGCACACCCGGACCAACGATCAGATGATCCGAACGAAATAGTCTAATTCCTGCAGCGAGATCAAACCTTCCCAAGCGATCCACCGGCTTGGCCCTGACGCGGACTCCAACGCGGCGCAGTATGCATTGGGCGACTAGAGTCCAGCGGTCCACTTTCCAAGCCGAGGCTAGCGGCGAGGTTGTGTGCTGAATCTAGGGTGGCGGGGTGATCTGGTCCCAGGGTCCGGCGTCGTCGAGCCAGCGTGTCTTCAGCGAGTTCCCGTGCTGCTTCCATTTCACCGAGCGCTGCCAGATCGACAGCTAGGTTATTGGCGGAACCCAGAGTTGCTGGGTGGTCGTCACCATGCACACGGCGTCGCCGAGCTAGAGTATCCTCGTCC